>JANMSG010000359.1:0-1857 GCA_031389065.1 Acidobacteriota bacterium
AAAATTCTTGTTACAGATTGTTGTTTTCATATTCAACTTTAATAATTTTTTAAATTTACTTCCAATAGAACACTACGACTAACATTCCCAATGCGACAATGGCAAAACTCCAAAAGATTAGCTCACTAAAAACGACACGGCTTCGTGGATAAGCGGCGTTGTTTTTAGTGAGCTAATCTTTTGGAGTTTTGCCATTGTCGCATTGGGAATGTTAGTCGTAGTGTTCTATTGGAAGTAAATTTACAAATCAATTACTAAAGGTGAATATGAAAACAACAATCTGTAAGAAGAATTTTCAATCAATTGAATGGTCAAAATGTTTAAAGACGATGATTATTTTTTCTCTGTCAATTATCGTTTTTTCTATAACTTTCACAGCGCAAGCGGAGACTTTGCGAAAGCGTTATACGTTTTCTTATGATCGCGCCACACGCAAAGCCTCTTCGATGATTGCCGCAAAACAAGCTCGCAAAAAATTCCTGCATGATTTTCTCGCGGCAAAGTTTTCGCCGGAAATCATTAGCAAATTCGCCGAAGATATAGACATCGCTTTAGACCCGCCTGATGAATTCATTACCTCGTTTGAGGTCGTCAGTGAAAAGCTCAATGAAGCAGAGACGCAAGTGACGCTCACCGTTGAAGGCGATGTGGATTTCGCAGCGATGATTTCCGCCCTCGTACAAAACAAAGTCTTGAGCTTTGGCAAAGACGCGCCAAAAGTGATGCTGATCCCTTCGTCGCGTTTTGAAGACCCGAAATCTGCAAAGACGCTGCGTGCTCTCATCTATGAAAAAGTGAAACAAGCAGGTCTCCGCCCTGTGGCTTTTGAAAGCGCGTCGGAATCGGTGAGTTTCAAAATCAAAACCAAAATCACGCCGACAGAAATTGAACGCAAAGCGATGATTCGAACAGCCACGCAATACGGCGCGGATTATCTGATTTACATTGACGCAGAAGTTGAAACCAAACCTTTCAGTCAAGGCGGCTACATCTCGGATGGAAATTTCATCTACACGATCTTGAGACCCAACGGCAGTTTGATACTTGGCGAATCAATTGTCAGTGAACGCGGCAGCGGTTCATCACCTATGCTGGCCTTTGACCGGGCGCTTGATTCGGTTGCGCCGGTCATCGCGCAAACTTCGATAGGTCAGCTTTATCAAGCCATCTATTCGGACAGCGATGTGATTTATGACACGGTGAAATTGAAAGAAGAAAAAACCATTGTCGTCAATTGGGCGAGCGCACCGCTTGTCCAATCAATTGTTGAACGTCTGCAAAAGACCGGCGCGAAAGTGTCGCTTGGCACAGGCATGAGCGAAGTTGCTTCGCGTTTGAAAATCGAAACCGATATGGATGATTTGGATTTATACGAATGGTTCAACGGGCAGACGTTTTCAGTGGGCGGCAAGGCGTACAAAACTCCCGTCGTTGTTTATTCGGAAAATATTATAGAGATTGAAGCCGTCGCCCAACAGGCGCAACCGCGTCGCCCGGCGCTGGCAAAAGCACCCGTGCGAAAACCGAAACCTCCTTCGACAAATCGGACGACTCCGACGAATACAGGAACGCCGACAATTGCGAGTCTAGGAGGCGACCCATTGGCGAAAGTTACTTTGAAATTGCGCCCCGCTCAATTCAATAGATGATTCTGCAAAATGCGTGCATCAGGTTTGGTAGATTAATACTTCGGACACTGTTTGAAAAAAAATATAAATTGCCACGTGCTTTTGTTCTTTGAAGAAATAATCCGCCAAGCCCGCGTAGGCGGGCGCAAGCATAAAGCCCCGTGCGCGAGCGCGGGGTGGACGAGGGTTGCAGAATTTCCTAGCCCGTGAAACGGGCGACAGAGATTAA
>JANMSG010000361.1:0-1667 GCA_031389065.1 Acidobacteriota bacterium
CGGACAGGCGATAGCCTATGCCTGTTTGCTGCTGGGTAAATCCTGCATCGTGGTGATGCCGCAGACTTCAGCGCAAGTGAAAATTGACGCGGTGCGCGAATACGGCGGCACGGTTGATTTGATTGACGTGCGTGTGAAAGGAAGAAGTGAACGCGTTGACGAATTGGCAAAAGAATACCCGGACGCTTACGTGGCAAGCGCCTATGATGACCCCTTGGTGATTGAAGGCAACGCGAGTTTGGGCAGTGAGATTGGCGCGCTCAAATGCGAGTTTGATTTCGTCATCGCGCCAGTCGGCGGTGGCGGCTTGACTTCGGGAATCATCCAGGGCTTGCGTGAATCAAACAGCGTAACGCGAGTCATTGGTGCGGAGCCGTTGATGGCGAACGACGCGGCGCGTTCTTTGCAAGCCGGTCACATTGTCGCAAACGTTCAGGAGCCGCAAACCATAGCCGATGGCGCGCGAACTGTAAGCGTAGGCTTGCATAATTGGGCAATCTTGCGTGAAGGAATCGCGGGCATCGTTGAAGTTCCTGAAGAGAATATCAAAGAAGGCGTTCGATTATTATACTCGTTCGCCAATTTGAAATCCGAACCGACAGGAGCCTTGAGCGTAGGCGCATTGCTTACGAATCGCGAGATGTTTGCAGGTCATTCGGTGTGTTGCGTCATCAGCGGCGGCAATGTTGACGCTCAAGTGTATCGAAACATTCTGGCAGGCGATTGAACTTCAGCAGATGAATGGAAAGCGCAGGCATAGAGACTTGCAGTCCATCGCAGGAAAAAGCACAGAGACGTTGAGGAAGCAGGAGATAAAAAAAACTTACTTTCCTGATTGCCGCAAACGCCTCTGTGTTATGAATTACAACTAGAAGATTTTCTTGGTTTCTCGACGGTTCTTGTACAACCACAATCCAGTCGCCGCGCCGCCGCCAACTAACGCGCCAATCACGGCTCCTTTTTTGCCGTTAACCGCCGCGCCAGTCGCTGCGCCCGCACCTGCGCCTATGCCGATGACTGTTGTTGCGCCAGCCGCACCGGGCATCCAACGATTCTTCTTTTCATAGTTGAGTATGCCTGGCCCATCGAAAACAGAAATTCTCCCGTCACCGATTCTAACGCCGTTTTTATCGCGTCTGATCCAGCGTCCTTCTCTGTTTTGGGCAAACGTCGGCATCGCCAGCCCAAGCAGAACGATAGCTAGAAACAGACTCGCTACCTTCGTTTTCATTATTATCCTCCGGAGTTTAATTCGGTTCGTTTGTCGAGCAAGGATCGCTCAACCGTCAAGTGGATGCCATTGGCAAATTGAATCGTTGCCAATTGGCGCTAAAGTATTTTTGCATACAAACCTTCTTGCTATCGCCGTTGAAAGGCGGTTAAAGACCGCCGCCGTGCGCAAGAGCCACAAACTCGCGGTCAGAGACCGCCTTTCAACCAAATTCTTTTGCAAGAAGCCCTTTGTCGCAAAAGAAAAGCCGCAGAGAAATGAAATCTATTTCTCTACAGCTTTTAATTTTTATTTAAAACAAAACTGTTTGCTGCTTCACGTCTAATTCAACGTGCAACTACCTGCTGCGGAAAACTGCCTTGGCATAATCGCGGTTCATTCGCGCGATGAAATCCTGCCCAATCTCTTTCGGGCAAACCGCAGAGCAAGAGGTCGT
>JANMSG010000372.1:0-2892 GCA_031389065.1 Acidobacteriota bacterium
CTCGTTGAACGCTACAGCCCGCGCGCCATTATTGAACGCAACGAAGCGAAAGTACGCGATATGGAAGGCTTGCCCAGACTGGCAGGGTTGCTTTATGGTGCAGATCCGAGCGAGATTGTGATTGAAGAAGGCGAGGTTAAATTTGCCGTCAATCTGCTGGAAGGGCAAAAGACCGGAGCCTTTTTAGACCAGCGCGAAAACCGTATCGCGGCAGAAAATTATGCCAGAGGCAGGGCGCTTGATTGCTTCACGTTTCAGGGCGGATTTGCTCTGCATCTTGCGAAAGGTGCAGAGCAAGTAATGGCTGTTGATGTTTCGCAAACGGCAATCAAGCAGGCGCAACGCAATGCGTTGTTGAACCAGGCGACGAATATCGAATTCATCGAAGCCAATGTTTTCGATCTGCTGCACCAATTGGAAAAAGCTGGCGAGCGATTCGATTGCATCAATCTTGATCCGCCGGCGTTTGCTAAAAATCGCGCTTCGGTTCAAGGCGCAATGCGTGGGTATAAAGAGATAAATTTGCGCGCCATGAAGATGCTCAAGGCTGGCGGTACGCTCATTACTTCGACCTGCTCGCATCACCTGAGTGAACAAGCTTTTTTGAATGTGCTTGCAGATGCGGCGGCTGACGCGGGACGCTTTGTGCAGATCCTCGAAAAGCGAACCCAATCACGTGACCATCCTGTGCTGATTTCAATGCCTGAGACCTATTATTTGAAATGTGTGATTTTGCGGGTTGAATAGCGATGAAAGATTGACGGTCAAGACCGCCTCTACTCATATAAATTATCAAGCAATGCCAATTCCTTAGCCGCGTAGCGGCATCTGAATTTAGCCGTGTACTTCAGTGCACGGAGTCTGGGAGATTCGTTGTCAGTTCGTCGCGTCAGCGACGATTGAATGCGGTTGAACTCTCAATCGTCGCTGACGCGACGTGATGGTTTACTCTATCTCAATTCCGCGCACTGAAGTACACGGCTACAATCAAAAAGCCGCTGACGCGGCTAAATGATCTGAAGAATTGTTTTCGCTGAAGAATTGTAATGAGTCAAAATCTATTGCTTATCGAGTGAAGCGCGGCGCACATTATCTGCCATCAATTTGGCTTCGGGCAATTTTTCGAGCGCCTTCAGAAGTTGTAGGTCTTCGGCAAGATTCACTTGGTCGCCCGCTTCGGGACCGTACGCCGCAGACATGATTTCGCGGCGCAGCTGCAGGATGAGGTAATTTTTGTTGGCGCTGAATTGTTCTTCCGTCAAATTAAACTGCGACTTACCAGCTATGTGTTGACGGAAAGCGGCCAGCACTTTTTCGTCAACCGGGTAATAATTGATGTCTTCTTGCGAGAGTTTATTCTTGTATTGAACTTCATTGATTTTGTACTCGCGCAAGGTGGCGATTTGACCGGCTGCGAGTTGCCGCATGAAATCGAAAGCACCGAAAAATATTCGTCCGCGAATCGAATTCGTCGTAAACGATTTCGGCTCAAGCGGTTTCACTTCAACATCGGGCGTGATGCCGCCGCCGCCGTAAACCGAACGTCCGCTGTCGGTGTACATCGCTTTGTTAGTTTGTGGCACCGGAGTATCCTTACCATCCACTTTTCGATTCAGGTAGTAATCGTAAAAACTGATGTTGGAATAATCGCGTTGAATCAAACGACCCGTAGGCGTGTAATAGCGCTGCGTGGTCAGCGTCAGCCCTGCGCCATAAGCCAAGCGTGTAACGCTTTGTACCAAACCTTTGCCGAAACTGCTTTCACCAACGATCAAGGCGCGGTCATGGTCTTGCAAAGCGCCCGCCACGACTTCGGAAGCGGAAGCGGTTTGTCCGTTAATTAAGATCACCACCGGAAAGGTCTCCGGCGTATTGTTTGCCGGAACTTCGAATACACGATTCGGGAAACGACCTTCGCGCCCGCGCACTTCTAAAATCTTTTGACCGCCGGGTAAAAATTTCTTCGTCACTTCGATGGCCTGGTCGAGCAATCCACCGGGATTGCCGCGTAAATCCAGCACCAGTTGTTGCATTCCTTCCTGCTTGAGCTTGGCAATTGCCGTGGTCAATTCTTCTTCGGTCTTTGCCGCAAATCCGCCGGTTAAACCGATGTAACCGGTGCCGGGTTGCGAGGTCATAAAAGCGCTGCGAACCGTCGGCAGTTTCACTTCATCGCGTTTGATGCGAACCGTGATGGGGTTGGCTACCCCTGCGCGCTCAACCGTAATTTCGACCGATTCGCCTTTTTCTCCGCGCACGCGGTGCAAAACTTTGTCCTGCTTCCACTCCTCTGTCTTCTCGCCATCAACGGCGATGATAGCGTCGCCATAGCGGAGTCCGGCGCGTTGCCCTGGCGAACCTGGATTGGCTGAAAGGATGTAGACGCGATCCGAGCGTTGCGCGATGGTTACACCGATGCCGTAGATGCGACTCTGTTGCTCCGTTTGAATTTCATCGAACTCGCCTTTGGTAAAGAAATTCGAGTGCGGGTCGAGTTGATGAAGCATTCCTTGAATGGAATTTTTACCTAACATTTCAAGGTCTATCTCGCCAGCGTATTCCTCTTGAACCGTATCCAGTGCTTCTTCAAATCCTTGCTTGAGGTCTTCGGGAACGACAATCTCAGATGTGCCGGACGCCTTCGAAGGGCGAGATTGAATATAACCGCCAAATAACGATGACAAAACGATAAGAACAATCGCAACAATTGGCAGGGTCTTCTTATTTATCAACTTCAAAACTCCTTAAAGTCAGAATAATACAATCCGCCGGGTTTGTCATCAGGCAACGTGGATTGGTTCTATAGAAGTCCTGAAGGTACCGTAGACTGTCCAGTCTGCGGAAGTCTCGTGCCAGGAACTCAATGGAAAACCGGCGGGCTGTGTTTCGAAT
>JANMSG010000402.1:0-2984 GCA_031389065.1 Acidobacteriota bacterium
ATTTCAGAGTGGCTTCACAGGCACCCGGTTTATGTGGGGCCGCCGACCCGCCGTCTCTGGTGATTGCGTCTTCTTCGGCGGCATACAGGGGGTTCTGTATGCCCTTGACGCCAAGAGCGGCAAAGAAATCTGGAAACGAGATTTCGGCTCGCGCATCTCCACCCATCTGACTTCCTCCGGTGACGCCCCCTACCTGGGAACGGCCGCCGGCCATTTCTACAAGGTGAATCAGAAGACCGGCGCGGTGGCGGCGGATTTGCCTATCGGCGTAACTCCGGTCGGGGTGCCGATCATCACCGGAGACACAGTCTTGGTCTACCTCAACTCGAAAGGCGGGGATGGCGGCGCCGAAGCACTGGCGTGTCTCGACCGCTCGCTCACAAAGATTCGTTGGAGCCGGAAGTCTGCGGCGGGTTGGTCACTGACCAGTCCCTACGTGTGGCGGGACAGTGTACTCGCTGGCAACGAAGCTGGTGAGGTCATCGCATTCCGGCTCACCGACGGTGCCAGGCAAGAGACCTATGTCTTGAAAGGGACCATCCGCTCAATCGGCGGTCTCGACAATATCATCTACATGGGCTAAACCCAACACTGACACTGTTGGCGAATTGCCTTCATTTCTTCTATGCCGGCACACTCTCCGGTAATTTCAAAGCGGCAAAGGCTGACTGTCTGGTTTTCGTTATCGGCTTCTCAGCCAACCATTCGCCCACTCGCACAAAGTTAAGCGCCGTAGCAGTCAACAGGTGTTGCAAGTGTGTCTTCGCCATTCCGATGTAGCGCGACTGCCGCAACCCACATCGCCGGATGGCTTGCTCGTGCGTCGCCTCGATCCCGGCGCGGGCGGCATATTGTTGTTGAAACTCTTTCGTGGTCTGCTGCTTTCGCGCCGCTTGTAAGGCTTCATAGGGTTCTCGCTCTTGTAAGCCGATAATGCGGGGCTCGACCTTGGCGCGGGTACATTGGGTACGATGCTGACAAGGCGAACAGTCTTTGCTTGCAAAGCGCGCTTCCCACACCAGGCCATTCTTGGGATAGGTATTTGCCAGCCAAGAAATGCTCTGCTTGCCAACCGGGCAAGTCACCACAGGCTGTTGCCAATCTACCTTGAACTGTGATTTATCAAATCCGGTTTTGGAACGGGCTTGCCAACTCGGATCATCAGCTACCGGGCCGATAATCGTCACGCCGTACTTCTGCTGACTTTCAACCAACATTTGTGAATCTGTGTAGCTTTTATCAACCAGATGTTCTGAAGGCAACAGATCGCGCTTTGCGAGCGATTCGTGGATGACCGCGATCATGTTGTCATCGGGTGTCGTAGCCACTGTGGTCTCAACATTGACAATCATGCGCGGCGCATCCTCATCACAGGTTTCGGTAAAATGCACTTTATAGCCGACCCAGTCGATTTCCCGCTTGGTGCTAAAGCGTGCCTCCGGGTCATAGGGCGAAGCAATCAACTCCGCTGGTGAAGGCATATCTTTGACTTCACGCCAGCTGATTTCATTGCCGACTTCGAGGTATTGCTCGATCCACACCTGCCGCAGCGTGATGACGGCTGGCATTTCACTCATCCAGGGCAGATCAGTAGCTGCGTCAATGGCTCGCAAAAGGGTTCGCCCATCCTTGCCAATGATTGCTGCCAACTGAGCACGCTCGGCATCGGTCTTCGGTAAGTGGTAGTTCTCAACGCGACGGTCATAGCGCTGGTGGTAGTTCTCAACGCGACGGTCATAGCGCTGGTGCCAGTTAGCCGCCACCTGAGTGCCTAACCAATCAGGAGCGATGATTGCCAAATGGTTCAAGGCTTGGCGCAAGGTCTCCCCAACTCTTTCCAAGCGATTAAGGGTTCGCACCGCGGCCAGCACATGCGTCGAATCGGTACGCTGGCGTGAATGTGCCTTGAGGAGTTTGCCTTCTTGCAGCCTTGATAGAAGGGGATCGAGAAGGAGCAATTCGGCCTTGCCATCTCCAATGCGGGAGCGAAACTCACTCAAGACCGTGTGATCGAAGCCCGGATCGGTTAGTTCCAAGGCCAGTGCGTACTTCCAGTCAATGCGACTACGAACGGCATCGGAAGCTTGGCGATCCGATAAACCTTCGGCGAATTGCAAGAGCGTGGCCAACGCCAAGCGCGCTGGAGAGTATGCAGGCTGTCCGCGTTGTGGAAAGAGGGCGACGAAATCCTCATCCTTATAGAGAGGATCGAGCGCATCGGCGATTTGTAGATAGAGGTTGGAGTTTGGGAAAGCGGCTTGAGCGACGCGGGCGGTTTCCTTTGGGATTCGATACTTGGCTCGTGGTTGCATTGACATGGCTTAAACCTCCTCGCAATGTGAATTGTCGAAGAGAAAGTATAGCGAAGTAGGCAACTGAACCAACCATACTGGTTACCCCTTATTCGCCACCAGTGTCAGTGTTGGGTTTGGCCCAGATTGCAAGAATGGGCCAAACCGAGTGGCGAGAATCAACAATTTTCTTCGGTAACATTTCGTGCTGAGGCAACACGACGGGAATTCTAATTGTCGCTCATCACAAGGCAAGCCTTCAAATGCTCGGCAAGCCTTCCGACGTGTGCCGGGCTGACAAAATCAGCATGACCTCCAGGGCAATGAAATAATTCGACATCCCCGTCTGCTAGTTGTACCCACTGTTCAAGCTCTTCTTGATCAGACCTTTCTTGCTCATCAGTAGCAAAAAACAATGTGATTTTCCCCGAGTAGGATTTCGGAATATATCGCTGCACCAGACGGCTGTGCACATCGAATACACGCGCGACATTCCTCAACTCAATTAGCTCAAGCTCTGGCAAAATCACATCTGCAAGGCCAGGAACCAGCTCCTTTAATAAGGGATCAAGTATCTCCTCAGGCACGAGCTGCCTCAGATCTTTCAATGACGCATCGGGGCGATTCACCATAGAAAGTGCCAGGTCGATTGCTGCGACTGGAAGTGCTTTTTCAAAATCGCTTTCAATTCCA
>JANMSG010000405.1:0-10344 GCA_031389065.1 Acidobacteriota bacterium
GAAAAATGCACCTTCTGCGTGCAACGCATAAAAGCAGGGGAAGAAAAAGCCAAAGATGAAAACCGCGACGTGCGTGACGGCGATGTCGTTCCGGCTTGTGTGCAGACTTGTCCGACAAAAGCCATGTATTTCGGCAACATCGCAGACCCGACGAGCGAAGTGTCGCGTTTATCGAAAAACAGTCGCGCCTCGAAATTGCTCGAAGATTTAGGCACCAAACCGAAAGTCATTTATTTGAACGAAGGCGAGTGATTCGATTGCATAGGTGAAAGGACTGAGGACTGAGGACTGAGTTAAGAAACTGTAACTTGCTAACTTGCTAAGGAGGTTTAGTATGGGCAAGGTAGAAAAATTTGAAGATTTGATTGCCTGGCAAAAAGCCCGAGAACTGACAAGCAGTATATACAAAGTGACACGACAAGGCTCTTTTGCTAAGGATTTCGGTCTCTCGAATCAAATACAAAGGGCGGCTGTCTCGATTATGTCTAACATCGCAGAAGGTTTTGAGCGCGGCAATCGTGCAGAGTTTCATTATTTTCTTACTATTGCGAAAGGTTCTTGCGCTGAAGTTCGTTGTCAATTGTACATTGCATTTGATGCTCAATACATTGATCAAAAGTCTTTTGAATCGTTTTTAGATCAAGCTCAAGAGATAGGAAGAATTGTTGGAGGACTTCGCGCTTCGGTGGAAAAACAACGAGATGAACAGAGGAGGCTTAAATGACTCAGTCCTCAGTCCTCAGTCCTCAGTCCTTAACAGAGGATTTATTGGAGCCACTCCGAAAGACAGGGATTGGCTGGAACATCAATGTTGTGGTTTGCGCGATTTTCTTGCTCGCGGCGGTTGCAGCATTCGGCTATCAACTCAAACGCGGCATAGGCGTGTGGGGCATCAATCGCCCGGTGATGTGGGCGTTCGATATCACCAATTTCGTCTTCTGGATAGGCATTTCACACGCCGGTACGCTCATCTCTGCAATCCTTCGCGTCACCGGCGCAGAGTGGCGCAGACCGATCACGCGTTGTGCCGAAGCCATCACCGTATTTGCATTAATGATTGGTGGAATATTTCCCATTATCCATCTTGGCAAGCCCTTGTTGTTTTACTGGCTCGCCCCTTACCCGAACGAGCGCGGCTTGTGGCCAAATTTCCGCTCACCTCTGCTGTGGGATTTCTTCGCCATCAACGCTTACCTGACAGGCTCTTTAATTTATCTCTATTTGCCTCTAATTCCTGACCTTGCATTAGTGCGCGATAAATCAACCGGCTTGCGTAAAAAGATTTACGCGAAACTGAGTCTCGGTTGGCGCGGCACGCAACGCCAATGGCACACCCTCGAAAAAGCCGTACAAGTGATGGCTGTCATCATCATCCCCGTAGCCGTTTCGGTTCATACCATCGTCTCCTGGGATTTTGCCATGGCGGTTCAGCCGATGTGGCATTCGACGATGTTCGGACCGTACTTTGTCGCCGGCGCAATCTTTTCAGGCATCGCCGCTTTGATTGTAGCGATGGCGGTGATTCGTCGCGTCTTTCATCTGGAAAATTATCTGCAGCCGATTCATTTCAACAATCTGGGGTTGCTCTTGTTGACCATGAGCCTGCTGTGGTTTTACTTCACCTTCTCCGAATATTTAACCGTGTGGTACGGCAACGAGCCTCACGAAAAAGTGGTTTTTGAATCGAAGATCAGCGGCGCCTATTCGCCTATGTTTTGGACGATGGTGGTTTGTTGCTTCTTCATTCCCGCGCCGATTCTGGCAATCAAAAAACTGCGCACCATCACAGGAACCGTCATCGCATCAATTACGGTGATTGTCGGGATGTGGCTCGAAAGATTTTTAATCATTGTGCCGACGCTTTCGCAAACCCGTTTGACATTTAACTGGGGCAGCTACAGACCGACGCTTGTCGAGATAACCATTGCCGTTGGCACCGTCGCTTATTTCATTCTGCTCTACGCGGTTTTCACCAAGTTGTTTCCCATCATCGCGGTGTGGGAATACAAAGAAGGATTAGCGATAAATGGCAAGCATCAAGAAAACACAGGCGAAACTGAACAAGTGATGGCGACCGGCGATTGAGGCAAAGTTGATTTTATTGAGACCGATATGACGCAAACTATTGTTGCAATATTCGACACATCTGATGAAGCTTTAGCGACTGCGCGAGCCTTGCGAAACGAAGGCATCACAGGGATTGAGTTGATGTCTGCCGAACCGATTCACGCTTGGGTGCCAGAAGAAGAAGCGAAAAGTTATATAGGAATTTTCGCCATTATCGGCGCGGTCGTCGGCGCGGCTTTCGCTACGCTGATGATGGTTTGGACATCGCGGCGCGTTAATATTAACACCGGCGGAATGCCCATCGTTACGACCTGGGCTTTTGGAATCATCGCCTTTGAAGTGGCTATGCTCACGGCTATTTTGACGGCGCTGATTCGCACGATTTTTGAAGCGCGATTGGCAAGAGGCGGGGCAATGAACGCATACGACGAAGCGGTTGCCGATAACAAAATTGTCCTGGCGATGAAATGCACTGACGAAAAATTGTTTCATATCGCGCAAAAGGTGATTGCTGAGACTAACGCAAAAGTGAAAGAAAAGGTCTGAGTGTACGAGGTTTTTCAATGATCGGAATGCAAAACAGTTATTCACTGTAGAGTCGCAAAGAAGGCAGAGAACAAGCAGAGCTTTTACTATGCTCTGCATACAGATAAAGCTTCAGTAAAACTTTTTCAATGATTAAAGCTCTTGTGAAAAGGCGCTTCTCTACGCTACTCAACTTTAATTTCATCAATTTCGCGCTTGGCAAAGATGTGCGGAGCACCCGCCAGTAAAGCGATCAAGAGCGCGGCTAACAATATCATAGCCCCTTGCGCGCCTTGCGATGAGCCAATCGTGACGACCCGGGCCGCCGAAAGAATTTGCGACAGTCCCAGAGAAAGTAACAACGCCCACCATGCCCACTTCTCGCCGCGCCGATACGGAAACAAGATTACGAAAATAGCGATAATAGAATAAGCGAAAGCCCAGGTTGCGGCCGTAGCCCTGCGACCTTGCACAGCTTTGGCAGCGTCGACAGCTTTGTCGCCGCCAATCTGCTGCAATTGTTCTATGGTTAACGTAGGGGTCAAACTATCCGGCCCACCCAAATACGCAATTCGCAGCGAGCCTAACGAAAATAAGCCAATCGCTACGGACAATATAATCAGGAAAACCCAACTGGCTAAGAATAAAACTTTCGCGCCTTTCATCTTTTTCTCCTTTATCGGTAGTCAGTAGCCGGTAGTCGGTGGTCAGTAGCCGGTAATCAGTGGTCAGTAATGAATGCAACAGTCATTCATAAGAAGCAGTATTTCAATCTTCTTTGAAGGTATCTGCTGTAGACGACTTCAAGGATTGATGACAATTAAATACCTATGACTAACTACTGGACACTGACCACCGACTACCGGCTACTGTCGCCTGCCTACTGAATTCCGGCGAGTGCGACTTCCAGCAAAATCAATTTTTTAATGCCTTTGTAAAAAGGCTCTATGTAACACCATTCGCCAAGCGAGTGGTCGCCGCCGCAAGGCGCGCACCCCGTTGAGAATGCCGGCACGCCTGCTAAGAAAGCGATGTTCGCGTTGTTTGAAGCGGTATTGGTCAATTGCACATTCTCGAAACCGATGGCGCGATGCACGGCTTCAGCCATACGAACTGTAAACGATTCGCGATTGCCTGGAATCTGCGCCGCAGGAAGTTTTTCGGTGACCAACTCGGTCTTCACTTGCATCCCTTCGCGGGCTGCTTCTTCACGCACAATCACAGCAATCTTCTTTTCAAATTCATCAATCAATTTTTGCTCCGTCGAACGCAAATCAACGGTAAACCATGCATCTGAGGCTTTGGCGTTGACGACCTCTGCGCCGCCCAGCATTCCGATGTTCAAATTGATTCCAGGGTCTTTGGGTTGCTCAAGCGCGTAGATGCGTTCGATGGCGCGCGCCATCGGCAGTGCTGCCGAAAAGGGCGGCGTCTTTGAGCGCGTGTGACCACCCGGACCGATGAAATGATGCTTATACCAATTGATGCCTATGCCGCCGTAGGTCAAGTTCTCATAGCCGCCATCGAGCGCTATGTAAGAACCGATTTGTGATTTATTTTCGTTTATAAAAAATTTCGCGCCAACCATACTGGTCTCTTCTTCGACGGTGAAGGCGAAAATCAAGTCGGCTTTCGTTTTTATGTTCGCCTCGTTGAGCGCGCGAATCGTCGCAAGCATGGCTTCGATGTTGCGCGTGTCGTCGCCTACGCCTGGCGCAAATAATTTCCCGTCGCGTATTTCAGCCTTTATTTTCAACCCTTCCTGAAAGACCGTGTCGAGATGCGCGTCAACAACAACAGCTTTACGATTAGGGTCTGTGCCTTTGCGAACGGCTATGAGATTGCCCTTTGCGTCGTAATAAATTTTGTCGAGTTTGTAGGATTCCAAAATCTTGCGTATTGCTTCCGCACGTTCCCGCTCTTTGCCCGAAGGCGCGTTGATTTCGGTAATGCGAATCCATTCATTCAAGATTTCGTCTTTGTGCGCCTCAACATAAGCAAAGGCTTTTTTGACATCGGCTCGCTCCATCAGCTTTTTTGCTTCGCTGTTGTAATCCTGCGCGCTGACGCTTGCGCTGACAAACAAAGCAGCGCACACAAGCGTAATTAACATTCTCTTCATCAACCAATCTCCGTGTGCTGTCAAAAGTGTCTGCCTATTGTAAAGGCGCGAAAGATGCGGCGCAACGCAACGAAGAATTTGCCAGGCATTTATTTATAAACTTGATTTAAATTTGATCCACGTACTTCATCAATGGAATGGTTTTATCGTGATGTCAAAAGGCTGCTTTGTATTATTTACTTCGCGGCATAAAATGGAAGGCATCAAAATAACTTCATCATCAAGGAGCGTAAAGAGCATGAACTCAACTTTTGAAGTAGGGCAAACGGTTTTGAATTTCATAGATGGAAAGTGGGAAGCCAGCGAAGCAGACAAATGGACGGAGCGATATGATCCCGCAGATCAATCTGTTTTGGTGGCGCGCGCGCCTGATTCAACTCGCCTGGACGCTCGGCGCGCGATCGAAGCCGCCGCTAGCGCATTTGCAAGTTGGAACGCCTGGAGCGCGCCAAAACGCGGGCGTCTGCTATTTGATTGGCTCGCCTGGATGGATTCACATAAAGACGAACTGGCTTATCTGCTCACCCGCGAGGAGGGCAAGATACTGCCTGAATCCGTTGGCGAAGTAAAACGCTCTATGGACATTCTGGAATTCACTGCAGGGCTCGGGCGCAGGCTCGAAGGTCGAGTTTATCCAGCCGAAGAAGAGGACGTGTTTTGCTATTCAACGCCGCAACCGCTGGGTGTGGTCGGGCTTATAAGCCCTTGGAATTTTCCCGTTGCGATTCCTGTTTGGAAACTCGCTCCGGCTCTCGTTGCGGGCAACACGGCAGTGCTGAAACCCTCGCCCCTCACGCCTCTAACGGCTGCACTTTTGGTGCGAGGGCTGGAAGAAGTAGGCTTGCCGAAAGGTGTTGTCAATCTTGTTCATGGCGACAGCGAACCGGGCGCAGAGCTAATCGAAAACCAAGCCGTGCGCGTCATCTCTTTTACAGGCTCAACCAAAGTTGGAAAGATCATTGCAAAGACCGCGGCCGAACGATTATTGAAATTGCAACTTGAACTCGGCGGCAAGAATCCACAAATCATCCTTGAAGACGCAGACCTCGAAAAGGCTGTAGGCGGTGTGATAACTGGAGGCTTTGGCTCAACAGGACAACGCTGCACAGCAACGAGCCGCGTGCTTGTAATGGAAAAGGTTTACGACGATTTTTTGACTCGCCTTGTCGAACGCGCCAACTCCATGAAAATCGGCGCGGGCACCGAAGCAGGTGTTGAGATGGGACCACTCGTTGATGCGCGATCTATGAATGGCGTAAATCATTTCATCGGCGTAGGTCGCGCAGAAGGCGCAATTTTTTGTACAGGTGGTGATGCTTTGACTGGGGAAGGACTTGAAAAAGGCTTCTTTTTTCCTCCTACAGTCATTGAAGCAAAATCAGGAATGGAAATAACCCAGGAAGAAATCTTTGGTCCAGTGGTTTCGGTCATACGAGTGCGCGATCTGGAAGAAGCGATAAAAATAGCCAATTCTGTGCGCTATGGTTTAACATCAACCGTTTTCACGCGAGATGTCAGGCAGGTCTTCAAATTTGTAGAGCGCGCCGACGCAGGCATCATCCATGTCAACCGTCCAGGCGTAGGCGGTTATTCACATGTTCCTTTCGGCGGCATTAAAGAAAGCGGCTATGGTGGAAGAGAAGTCGGTAATGAGGTGCTGAATTTCTACACCGAAACCAAAATGGTTTATGTAAACTACCAATAGCACCTGTATGGGGAAGCCCGAGCGTATTTCCAGAAAATAGGAGCTAGTGAAAATCCACCAAAATAAGCGAATTTTCAGATTTCATTAAAAAAAAGAAAAAACCAGTCACACAAGATAAGCTCTTTATTTATAGAGTTTCGCTTATCTCAGTAAAAGTTTTACAGCAGCTTAATGAATTACTTTAACTTTTTTCTTGCATCTTGTTGATGTGTATGATATAAACCACATCCGTAAGCAGAACTGCTTCATGTTCCTGCCATAAAGCAGTTCTGTTTTAGCGGTGCGCTAGATATGGAACATTCGGAAGGGGGCTACTGGATGTTCAAGGGGGCTTGTCGATTCGACGATCTGGCGCACCGCACCATAATACTCATTAAACGCTTATAAGTCAACAACTTATTCCTATTCCATTATTAACCTCCCTAATTTCATTAAATTATTGATTTTGTTGAAGATTGCTACTCATAATGGGTATAGTTATTGGCAATTTTGCTTTTTTGCACCTCAAAATCTCTCTTTTTTAAGGTCATTCGAGTATGAGAGTTGTTATTCAGCGAGTAACCAAAGCCTGTGTTGAGGTTGAGGGGAGAATTGTCGGTGAGATCGCATCTGGTTTTGTTGTTTTATTGGGAGTTTCACACGATGACCAAACAGCAGACGCGGATTATTTGACAGATAAAATCCTCAACCTAAGAGTTTTCCAAGACCAACAAGGTAAAATGAACCTCTCACTACTCGACACAGGCGGAGCATTGCTTGTAGTTTCTCAATTTACACTCTACGGTGATGCACGAAAAGGTCGCCGTCCCTCCTACGTAGGCGCTGCGGCACCTGAAAAGGCGAAGTCGCTTTATAAATATTTCGTTGAGCAAGCGCGTAGCAAAGGCTTAAGAGTTGAAACAGGTATCTTTCAAGCGATGATGCAGGTGAGTTTAACGAATGACGGGCCCGTGACCATTCTTCTCGACAGCAAGAAAAGTTTTTAGGCACGAATCAGCAAAAATGTAGGGCTTAGAGAAAAGCAATTGGCTCATCTCTAAGCCCTAAGTGGCTTCGGCTCTCGAAATTAACGCTATGCGTTGGCGTTGCCAGGCACAGGCGGAATAATTGGGTTGAGTCTTGAAGGCTTCGGTTCAGCCTTTGGTTTCTCTTCACGTGCAGCCGGAGGATTAGGCATATCATCGTCGAGCGGAAGACCTGCCACCAAGCGACGAATTTGAACTGAATCAAGCGATTCGCGCTCCAGGAGCGACTCCGCCAAACGTATCATCGCGTCTTTGTTCTCAAGGATAATTTGATGCGCACGATTATACTGCTCTATGACAATGCGGTTCACCTCTTGGTCAATTTTGATAGCCGTATCTTCGCTGTAGTCTTGATGTTGCGCGATCTCTCGTCCCAGAAAAATCTGCTCTTCTTTCTTACCATAGGTAATGGGACCAAGACTGGACATACCAAATTCGCAGACCATGCGTCGCGCCAGTTCCGTAGCTCTTTCAATATCATTCGACGCGCCTGTGGTTATGTGGTTCAGGAACAAATCCTCAGCAATTCTACCGCCCATCAAAATAGCGATTTGCCCTTCGAGATAATCGCGGGTGTGCGAATATCTGTCCGCCTCAGGCAATTGCATCGTCACGCCCAGAGCCATTCCGCGTGGGATGATGGACACTTTATGCACAGGATCTGCGTTAGGAACTTTGATACCGACCATCGTATGTCCTGCTTCGTGATAAGCCGTGTTGCGCTTCTCTTCGTTCGACATCACGATGGAGCGACGCTCTGAACCCATCAGCACTTTGTCTTTCGCCCATTCAAAATCTGTCATGGCGACAACCTTGCGATTGTAACGGGCGGCGCTCAATGCCGCTTCGTTCACCAGGTTCGCGAGATCTGCGCCCGTAAAGCCCGGTGTGCTGCGCGCGATGACGTTAATATCGACATCTTCGCCCAGTGGGATCTTGCGCGTGTGAACCGCGAGAATGCCTTCGCGCCCCCTTACATCAGGGCGACTGACAACCACGCGACGGTCAAAGCGTCCCGGTCGAAGTAACGCCGGATCCAGAACGTCCGGACGGTTCGTTGAGGCGATTAAAATCACGCCATCGTTTGACTCAAAGCCGTCCATCTCGACCAGCAACTGATTCAAAGTTTGTTCGCGCTCGTCGTGACCGCCGCCGAGTCCTGCGCCGCGATGGCGACCTACGGCATCAATTTCATCAATAAAAATGATGCAGGGTGCGTTTTTCTTGCCCTGTTCAAACAGGTCGCGAACCCTAGATGCGCCAACGCCTACGAACATTTCAACGAAATCAGAACCCGATATAGAAAAGAAAGGAACATTGGCTTCACCAGCGATGGCACGTGCGAGCAAGGTTTTCCCTGTGCCCGGGGGACCCATCATCAAAACGCCTTTCGGAATGCGGCCGCCGAGTTTTTGAAATTTCTGCGGCTCTTTCAAAAATTCGATAATCTCTTGCAGTTCTTCTTTGGCTTCTTCAACGCCGGCCACATCTTTGAAGGTGACGCGCTTTTGTTGATTGCTCAAAAGCTTGGCGCGCGATTTACCAAATGACAGCGCTTTGTTGCCGCCCGATTGCATCTGGCGCATCATAAAGATCCAAAGCCCAAGGATAACAAGTATTGGCGCCCAGCTAAGCAGCCCGAATACCCATTGGCTTGACGATGAACTTTTAATGGTTACTTTGACACCGTTGGTCGACAGTTGTTCAATTGCATCGCGTTGAATGAATTGATTTGAAACCGGCGATTCAAATTTCGAGCCGTCTTTTAGTGTGCCGGTAATTCCGGTACTTTCTTCGAGAATGGCCTCGGTAATATCTTTTGCTTTTGCTCTTTCGATAAGTTCGTTGTAGTTGAGTGGTACACTCTTTTGTCCGCTTTTACCTGTAAAAACTGCGTAAAGAAGAATGGCACCGCCTAAAATTACAACCCAAAAAATTACTTGTCTTAATGTTGAATTCAACCTGCTACCTCCGACAAAAAACGGGCAATGTGCCCTAGTTAAGATTCTAACCTACATAATTTTGACGCGCAATCATTGGCTAAATTTATGTTGGAATTCATGAGTCTTGGTTAGATAGCTTTTTTTCGATTAAGGTTTCCCCGCTTTCACCTACGCGCCAATTTTTATTCCAATACAGCCAGATAAGGTAAATGACGATATTGATTTTTTATACCTAACCCATAGCCAAACACATACCTTTCATCATGTTGAAACGCAGCGAAATCGGGAGTTATTTCAACGCGCCGATCGCTAGGCTTATCTACGAGCATACAAGTGCGAAGCGATTTTACGCCATCGGCACCTAACTGCCTGACGATATAATCAAGCGTCACACCTGTAGCAACGACTCCGCCAACCAGCAAAATATCTTTATCTCGCGGCTCGAATTCGCTGATATATAAAATGTCCGTATGCTCTGCATGTTCGTGTCTTGTGACTTTCAAAAAACAGCAATTGACAGGCATATTCAAAGCGCGAATCAAATCAGCAAAGAAAACAAATGAATCGTCCAACATTCCGACAACCGTCAGTTCTTCATGCCTGGTCAGAGAGCGAATCTCTTCGGTGAGCGAGTTGATGCGTTTTTGTATCTCGTCTTGAGAATGGACTGTTTGAATATTATTTTCCATATTGAAGACTCCTGCGCGTCTGTTTTCTCAATCCGATTTGAGAATCAAACGTCTGAAGCGCGCAGTATGGCAAGAGTTTGCGTCTTGTCATGTGCGGCGAATTTCAAGGCAGGGGGCAGTCCCGGCGACCACACGTACTCACCGCCTGGCGTTACAACGATTGGCCAAACTTCCCGACGGCTAGAAGCAATTTTATGGTCAATCATCAGCTTTTTCAACTTAATATTTTTTCGCCGTCCGAAAACCCAGGCGGTTTCGCCTTTTCTTC
>JANMSG010000419.1:0-3863 GCA_031389065.1 Acidobacteriota bacterium
CGCCAATCGTACCGTAGACTGTCTAGTCTGCGGATGTTTCATGAACTGAAAAACGCAAAGAAAACATCAACTCTGGCTGCAAACTCTCGTTCTTCGGCAATTTTTGAGCAACACAAGGCTCCGCAGACTAGACAGTCTACGATACATTTCTTTTTCTTAACGTCTATACCATCAAACGGGTGTGAAATAAAAAAACCGACCGCTTGATGAGTGCTTTCTCAAGCGGTCGGATGTGAGCGAATATCACCCACAATGAGAGGACTCTTTAATAAGGTTCTTGCTGCAACGGCAATCAAAAAAAATATCTATTCTTCGTTACGCTGCCATTTCTTCAAACTCGTCTTCAAATTGCCCTTCGGTGGAACCTTTCAACGCAGCGGTTGAGACGTTGCCTCCGGCAATCGTTTTCGCTAAGGCGTCGAAATAGCCTGTGCCTACGAAGGCTTGATGTTTACCGGCGCGATAACCGTCTCATTCATAAGCGAACTCGCTCTCCTGCAAAAGCGAATAGGCAGCCATTCCCGATTCTTTGTAGCCGCGCGCCAATTCGTACATTCTCGATAAACGCCTTTTATAGCTCGATAAATTTCGACCGCCCTGATTACCGGGATTTATCAACCCATAAATCTTTGTTCGAAATATTGAACAACTGTTCGGTATACCGCACTATAAGGGAAAGCCTTTTTGGTGTCCAGCACTTTTTCCATGTTGTTCAAAATATCGAACAGAAAATCGAAATGCCGTCCTACAGGTTTGGAGAGCGAATTTGAATCGGGTAGAATCTCTCGTCTAGGAGAGGGAGTTCATGAAAGCAAAAGAAGAAGGTTCATCAGCAGCGGTAGAGCGTACCCTGGCAATCCTGGAAGCCATCGCCGAACGAGAATCCGGAATGACCAATTCTGAAATCAGTCGCAAGTTAGAGATTCCCAAAAGCACGGCAAGTTACCTTTTGCGCACCCTTGAACAATGCGGCTACTTGCGGCGCGAGCCTGACACAGGGCAATACCGGCTGGGGATAAAAGTTTTGAGCTTGAGTCGCGGCGTGCAAATCGGCCGCGACATCAAAGAAACGGCTCTGCCAGTGCTCAAACGTTTGGTTGAACAAAGTGGTTTAACAGCTCATATAGCCGTTTTAGATCACGGCAAAATGGTGTACATAGAAAAAGTCGAATCGCCCGGTTTTATGCAAACCAGCACCTGGGTTGGCAAACGTATGCAAGTGAACTCCACGAGTGTGGGGAAATCGATTGCGGCTCATCTGCCGAAGACGGAGTTGGATGCGATACTCAAAGAATACGGATTGAAAAAGCGCACCCCGAAGACGATAACCACGCAGGCAAAATTTCTAGTAGAGTTGGAGAAGGTGCGAGCGCGTGGCTATGCCCTTGATGATGAAGAGAACAGTCTCGGCGCTCGTTGTGTGGCGGCTCCTGTCTTTGATGGCTTTGCAAGACCGATAGCGGCAGTCGGTTTGAGCGGCACGACCAGCCAGATTAACCGAGCTTTCCTTGCGAAAATTGCAGAGATCATTCAAGAAGCGGCAAAGACCATCTCTCACAACCTCAGCAATCATAGCGCCCCGAAAAAATAGAAAACCTCAAGGCGGTTATGGAATGTTGCAAAGCAAGGCGACTTGTTTAGTGGAAAGCTTTGACCTCCAATCTTGCGGTTTCAGGCATTCTCTAAACGGCTTTCAACTTTTTCTTCCTACACACTGACACACAGAGAGCTTGCGGCTCAATTGCTCCATCTGGGGCGATGTGATAAATAAACTAGGTAGCATTTTATTGCTTTCGTAATTTGTTTGAGAGGAAATTCTATTGTTCAAGAAAACTTTTTTTGCCGCCTTCGCAATGATCGCTTTGTCGGCTTGGGCTTTGACGCAAACGACAGACAACACAAAGCCTGTGCAACCTGCGACATTCGACGAGAGATTAGGACCCGATGATGGCGCAGCTTTAGCAATCTTGTTTGGCGCGAATATGCGCGGCAATCTTGATTTATGTGATTGCAACCAACCTCGTGGAGGACTGGCGCGGCGCGTAGGTTACGTAGAGGGTTTCAAAAAGAAGTTCAAAGATACGCCCATTGTTCAAGTCGAAGTCGGGCAGTTCTGGTACAACAGCGAAACGGTTACGCCGGTGATAACGGCTCAGAATGATTTTGTCGCGCGCGCCTACAGTCGCTGGCCTATGGATGTGATTAATCTGAGTCGCTACGATTTGCTTTACGCCAACCGGCTGTTGACGAAAGCTGGGCTCGCTCAACGCACGGCGGCAATGCCTATGATGAAGAACCTTGTTTCAGCCAATGGCAAATTTGATTCTGATAGCGCTGCCACGCTGCCTTTCATGATCAAAGAGGTCAAGGGGCCGCGCATCAAGGGCGCAAAAACATCTATAAAAATAGGCTTCCTGGGGCTTGCGGAGCCTGTGCATTCAAACAGCGGCATGATAGATAATACGGTGAAAAATATGTTTGAAGTGGCGCGCCAGTTCGTTCCCAAACTCAGAAAACAGTGCGATGTTTTAGTCATCCTGGCGCATACGGAATTTGAAGCGGCGTTGAAACTTGCAAAAGAAAATCCCGAAGCTGATGTCGTCATAGCCGGTAATGCCGAGGGCGTATACAAACCGCGCGAGATTGGCAAGACCTTGGTGATTTGCGCTGCGCCGGGCAATACGCAAGAAGGCGATTTGCGCCTGTATTTGTCGCCGCAAGGACGCGTCAGTTTCAAATTTCTCTCGACCGATTTAGATGCCTTAGTCCCTACGGATCCTGCCGCGCTGGCTTTTGCCGAAGAAGCGCGCAACGCATTATTCAAACTTCGCACTCATTGATATCTCTTTTGCTCTTTATATGATTCGTAAATTCATTATCGCGCTTCTCCTTCTGGGTCTGCTCATTGCGCTGGGAATATTTGCAGGCAATTATTACTGGACGCATCGCTATGACAAGCGGATTATCGAAATCGCGCAGAAGTACAAACTCGACCCGGCGCTGGTGAAGTCTGTGATTTACCAAGAGTCTTATTTCGACCCGAAAGCGCGAAGTTCACAAAACGCCGTAGGTCTGATGCAAGTCACGCCCATAGCGGCGCAGGAATGGATTGATTCAACGAAAACGCGCAATTTGTCGGAAGCCTTGGCGACCCTCTCGGATGATTATAAAAAGCCGCACGAGCCGAAATTAGACGAAGTTCTCAGCGACCCTCTCCTGAATATGCACATCGGTTGTTGGTATCTGCAAAGCCTGCTCAATCGGTATCGCGCGAAACCCGATTCCATATCTGTTGCGCTTGCGGCCTACAACGCCGGTCCTACGAATGTGGAGCGCTGGGCGGACGACGCGGAACTGTCGAAACTTTCACGCGAAGAATTCATCGCGCAAATCGAGTTTCCGGTGACCCGCAATTATGTGCAAAAAATCCTCGAACGCTACGAAACCTATAAATCGAATGGCGGCATCGGTTGAAGATTTACAGATGGCTCTCGGAAATAAGTGTAAAACTATCATCTGGGATTTGGCTATAATACGGTTATGGTTTCAAAGTGGTTAAAATGGCAGCCAGGTCGTCAGCAAGGCGGTTATGCAAAAATGCTTCTTGCCACAGGCTCAAGGCCAATTCCTTTTGATGCCTATTTCTTACAGTTCCCGCAAACTGCTGTTGTTCCCACTCACATCGACAAAGTAGAATCAGGGCATCATTACAGGTTAAACATCATTCTCAAACGTGCCAGACGCGGTGGCGAATTTGTGTGCGAGAGTACAATTATCAATTGGTCGAGAGTGAAATTATTTCGCCCAGACCTTTATGCTCACAGCGTCACTGAAGTCGTCGAAGGCAATCGCTATGTTTTAAG
>JANMSG010000525.1:0-10434 GCA_031389065.1 Acidobacteriota bacterium
CTTGACTCGCGGCATTGAGCTTTGCGAGAAGGGTCTGAGGCTGGATGAAAAAAACGCGCCTTTGTGGGAAACGCTCGGACACATATATACGTACGACAGCGATTTGAAAAATTATGATAAAGCCCGCGTTTACCTGGCTAAGGCTTTACAGTTCGAGCCGGATTTAGCCCTTGCCAATTTTCACATTGGCGCAACTTTCATAAAAGAAAATAAGTGGGACGAAGGCATACGTTACCTTGAACTGGCTCGTCAACAAGAGCCTGATTTTCCCGACACGCGAAAATTTTTAGGCAAGGCATATTCGAATCGTGGAGAAAACCAAAAGGCTTTGGACGAGTTACTCATTTATCTGCAAAAACAACCGAATGCGATAGACGCGCCGACCATACGCCAAAATATTGAGAAGTTGCGCGCGAGCTTGGAAACCGCAAAAAACGCGAAATAATTTCCTCGCTGAATTTCGTAAGACCGAGATCGCGATTTTAATGTGCCTTGAAAATCATCCACCAAGTCCGCGAAATTGCAAAAGATTATGCGAGCCCGCGAAGCGTGTGATAGATCAGCCAGCGCCAACTCAATCGCCCGCCTTCAACGGTTAGAGGAATAATTTTCGAAGGACATAAACTGGAGGCAATTGACCAGAGAGCCCCTTCACATCACCTACGCAACGCTCAATCTTTCCTGATTGATTTTTGTTTATTCTGCTCTTCAATTTGCAATAGAATTACGAACCGCGCGGCAGTTACAGGCGCAACGGTAGCGATGGCGAGCCGCTCTCCGCGTTGTTGTTTTTCTCCCTTATCAACCGCGCCCGGACGACCCGGCGCAGTTAAAAAATTCGGCTCAATGCTGATCTTCGCGTCTTGCGGCGACTCGGCAGTAATGAGCAACCTGGTTTTTTGAAGCGGTATCGCAAAATGATTATTGCCCAACTGTTCAACCGTTGAATCAGCGTGAATCAGCGAGGTATAAGATTGCGGCATCTCTGTTGCAACCTCATCACGAATTTCAAATTTGTTCGGCTTGATAAAAATAAAGCGTCGCTCAAAGCGCTTCACACCCAACTCAGCTTCATAAGCCGCCGTCGCATCGCCAATCACTTCGGCAAAATCTTTACCGAGTTTTGCCTGCTTGATGTGGATCTTATCCATCCGTTCATATGGCACACCGTTGAAGGCATCGTGACCTTTACCTTCACGCGCTTGTCCGCGTCCGCCAATCAAAATCGTGTTGTGATGCTCTGTCAAAGGCACCCCAGCGTAGCCCGAATCGCCGGTCAAATATTGCCCGTTGGCGTAGATGATAAAACTGTTGGCGTCCGGGTGCGCGTGCCCGGACGACAGGTGCCAATCGGGAAATTTCTTCAGCAATGCAGTCGTGTGATGCCCTTCGGGCGGCCCCGATTTGAAGGCGAAAGCTGTAGCATCTGCCGACCAATCCGTTCGCCAGTAAACCACCTCGTGATCTGCGAAGTAATGCCAAGCCGGTTGCTTTTCCATAGGCGTTGCATTGAGCTTCGCGTCATACCATACGAGCGACCAGAAATCCTCTGCATTGGTTTGCTTGAACGATTCGAGCCACCTGGCTATGCCTTGCGCTTCGGCGTTTTGAAAACGCGAGGCGATTCGATAAAGCAGATTGTAATTCGTATAAAAACGCCCGTCAGGATGTGTGCGCTTGTAGTCTTCGCCTTTACCTGCGCGAGTCAAAGGACCTTCAAAAATATCGCCGAAATCAAAAACGTATTGACCACCTGGCAACATCGAGTGTGCAACGTAAAGATGTGTCTGCTTCAACCCCGCTTGCTCGAATAGATCTTCGCCCGTGGCGTGCGCGTGCGCGTCCAGATAGTGAATGATCCAGGGCGTTGAAAAAATCCAATACTCGAAGCCTTCGTAGTAATAGCCATCAGTCGAATAGGTCGCAATCACCCGGTCATAAATCGCCCGCGCCAGTTTCGCCCATTCCGGCGCATCTTCCACTTCGTCATAGAGCGCGTAAGCGGCAACCCCTAATCCGGCCATTGGAATGAAGACATGATTTTGACTGTATGAATAGCTGCGCCCGGACTTCGGCTTGTAATGCTCGAAAAGCAAGCGCGCCTGTTTGGTAAGCTTCTCTCGGAAGCGGGCGCGTTCGGCTTCGCTCAAATCGTGATAGAGCAAATCGTAGCCATAGCCTAAACCATACAGGAGATGCCCGGCTGCCAGATCAACATTCGGTTTGTTGTAAGAGTATCCCCAGATGTCATAACTCACAGCCGCATCCATAAATTTTTTCGCAGCGTTCAGATATTTCTTATCGCCTTCGATTTTGTATGCGAATGCAGCTTCAGCTATGGCAATGCCAACTTCATTTTGCGCTCGTCGTTGTTCTGCGGGCGGCGCAGGCGGCTCTGTTTTGAGGGCGCGAACCTTTTGCAGAATGGATTGCCATAAAACCTTGTGAGTCGTTTTCGAGCGTTCTCGCAACCTAACAAGTTCGCCTTCCGTAAGGTAAACTCGCGGGTGTTGACCTTTGAGTTCAGGGCGAAGCGACGAGGTAAGGTTTGCCATTAAATCTATCAGCGCATGCTTGCCCTTCGATTTTGCAGGCTGGTCTTTTGCGCCTAAAGACTCCCGCGCATCTTGAGCGTGGGCGCTGAAATTTAATATTGATTGGCTGAGCGTAAGAGTCAGCGCAACCGCAAGCGCGATGAAAGAAGGTTGATATTTCTTCATTGCAAATCTCAAAGCATCAACATCCCGCCGTTGATTTCTATGGTTTCGCCGACCAGATAACTTGCGCCATCCGAAACTAAAAAGGCGATGACTTTTCCTACCTCTGCGGCGCTGCCGACGCGACCTAAAGGAATGTTTGACACGGCTGCTTTTACCGCTTCCGCAGTGGAAAATTGTTCGTGAAAAGGCGTTTCGATGAATCCCGGAGAGACGCTGTTGACACGCACGCCATAAGGCGCAAGCTCTTTTGCGAGTCCTTTCGTGAAGGTAATCAGACCGCCTTTGGCAGCCGAATAATGAATCGAGCCGAGCGCCCCGCCGTTGCGCCCTGCGATTGAAGAGACATTGATGATCGTTCCACTTCTGCGTTCCATCATCGTGGCGACGACGGCTTTTGAACATAGGAACGCGCTTTTAAGATTTAAGTCCATCACTTCGTCCCAACGCTCTTCAGTTAGATCTAAAATCTTCAGTCGCTCAATCAAAGAGCCTGCGTTGTTGACCAGTATATCAATTGCACCGAATTCGTTGGTTGTTCGTTCAACGAGGGCGGAGACATCGCTGCTCTTTGTCACATCGGCTTGCACAACAATTGCGCGTCCGCCCGCTTCCCTGATTTGCTGCTGGGCACGTTGCGCGCCCGCCTCATTCTTGTGATAGTTGAGAGCAACCGCCGCGCCTTGTTCAGCTAGCGCGATTGCAGTCGCATAACCTATGCCTGATGATGCGCCCGTGACGAGCGCGACTTTGTCGGTTAATTCATTAGTATTTCGCATATAAAAATCTCCTCTAAAAATGTACCGTAGGTTGTCCAACCTGCGGATGGTCGGTTAAGGAATCGCTCAGTTACCACCTGGCGGCTTGCTGATGAAGCCCTCCGCTGGTTGGACAACCTACGGTACAGCGCGCGCCGTATTTTCATTCTTTTCGGATGTTGCCCCCGACATCAACGACTCCTTGGCAGCAATTTCATTGCGCACATTTTTAATTGTGCCTGCCAGAGCAAACAGAATAATTGTGCCGATTGGCGCAAGCAAACCCGCCGCAGTAAGTATAGGCGTGTAAGAGAAATGATCAACGACAAACCCGGTCATCAACGTAAAAATCGCGCTGCCTATGCCTGCCCCAGTTCCGCCCAATCCGGCAACCGAAGCGACTTCGTTGTTAGGGAAAAAATCGCTGGGTAAAGTTTGCACGTTGTTAATCCAAACTTGAAAGCCAAACAACACAACGCCGATCAAAGCCAATGCAACCATCGGGTCATTTACTCTGACAGCTAAAATTCCGGCAGGCATCAAACACGCGGCAAAAGCGATAACAGTTTTACGCGCCCGGTCAACGCTCCAGCCCCGTTGAATCAGGTAGCCTGAGGCAAATCCGCCCAACAAACTGCCCGCATCAGCCGCAAGGTAGGGAACCCAGGCGAAAAGCCCTATCTCTTTGAGGCTGAAGCCGCGCACTTTGTGCAAATATTCAGGCAGCCAGAATATATAGAGCCACCAAACAGGATCAACAAGTAAACGACTGAGAACGATAGCCCATACTTGCCTGCGTTTGAGCAAATCGCGCCACTTTGGGGAAGAAGGGGAGAAAGGGAGAGAGGGAGAGAGGGAGATTTTTTTTTGCTCAGCTTCCTTTCTGGCTTCCTCTTTTGCCAGCGGCTCAATGCTCGCTTCTTCTTTCGACAGCTCTTCAATTGCGGCTTGGTTGCGGGCGTTTGATGATTGCCCTTCGGTTATTAAGTTAAGCTCTTCACGGGTGAGCCAGGGGTGCTCTTGCGGCGTGTGATAAAACAACAGCCACACCGCAAGCCACACAAAACCGAGCGAACCCGTGATCAAAAAAGTCGCCTGCCAGCCGTAACGAAGTTGAATCCAAACAATCAATGGCGGCGCGATGACCGAGCCGAGCGCCGCTCCGCTGTTGAAAATTGCCATACCGAAAGCGCGTTCCCGCACAGGGAACCACTCGGCAACAGCTTTTGCAGCGCCCGGCCAATTCCCCGCTTCGCCAAGTCCTAGAAAAACGCGAAAGATGCTGAGACTGGTCAAACCGCGCGCAAAGGCGTGGCACATAGCAGCTATGGACCAGACGATTATGGAAATCGAAAACCCTCTGCGCGTGCCAATCCGATCATACAGTTTGCCGGACAATCCTTGACTGATTGTGTAAGCGACCAAAAACCATGTGCCTATGCCTGCATATTCAAGATTCGACAGCTGCAGATCTTCCCGAATAACCGGCGAGAGAACCGAAATCGTCAGGCGGTCAATGTAGTTGATGAGCGTTGCAAGAAAAACAAGTCCGACAATCCACCAGCGCAGATGGCGAATCTTAAACCCGCGCCCACTCGTTTTCATGGGCGATTGCATTTCGTTTTCTATAACTGCTCTCAACTTTGTTTCCGCCATCGTTGATTCTCTTTTAGAAAATAATCTTCAAGCCGAATTGAATGACTCGTGGCTCGTCTGTTTCGGTCAACGAACCAAAATTCGAGGCGCTGAAATCTGTCACTACGGTTCTGAAATTTGGGTGATTGAAGAAGTTGAAAATCTCTCCGCGAAATTGCACTTTCACCCTTTCCGTTACATTGGTTCGCTTCATAAAAGAGAGATTCCAATTTTGCGCACCCGGCAATTCAATCAAATTGCGCGGCACACTGCCAATCAATCCTTTGCGTGGTTTGAAAGCATCGCGGTTAATCCATCCGCCGCTTTTGTACACTCCATTGACAAAAACAGGTGCAGGAGTTTGCCCGCCAGGAACCGCTCGCCAGTCGCCAAGGAGATCGAGATTGCCGCCAAAGCCTATGCTGGGTGAACTCGCATCACGCGCTCCGCCGCTGATATTGACGTGTCGTCCGCTCTGTAAAGTGGTGATGCCTGAGAGTTGCCAACCGCCGAGTAATTTACCAGCAAAGCCGTTTTGCGCTTTGTAGAAAGGCAATTCGTAAACATAACTCACAGCTAAAATGTGCCGCCGGTCAAAATCTGCGAAACCTTTGTCTAAATCAGCCGCGAAAGGCACACGCAAATTTGAAGTCTCGGTGTCAAAGTTGTTCAGCGCTTTGCTGTAGGTATAAGCGACGCTCGCGGTAAATCCTTGGGTGAAGCGTTTTTGAAAACTCGTTTGCAGCGAATTATAACTAGAGACGCCGGTGTTCTCCTGCTGATTCATGGCGCTATAGCCTAAAAATTGCCGCGCCGTATCCGTGCTGGGATTGAGAAATGTTCCATCAGGCTTTCGTTGTAGCGCGACTGCCGGGCGCACATAATTGATGTCCGTTCTGTGCGTCAGGTGACGCGCCTGATTGCCAACGTAACTTACTTCAATTAACGATGCCCAGCCGAGTTGACGTTGCATGCCGAAACTGTACGCATAGACCGCACCCGGCGGCATAACAGGCGAAAAGACCGCCAGCGTTTGAACGCGTGGAATATCGGTGCCGCCCGCGCCAATCGTATCCAAAGGGTTGCTGAATGCCGAAACGATAGAAGCGGGAGTTGTGAATTGTCTCCCGTTTGTCGCTGTGGAAGTCTGCGCGAAAGGAATGTTCACACCCGCATCACGAATCGGATTGAGTAAGGTGCGGTCGTAGTAAATTCCCGCGCCCCCGCGAATCGATGTTTTCCCATTGCCAAGCGGATCAAAGGCAAATCCGAAGCGCGGCGCGAAATTTTTATTACCGCTTCGCGCCAGCCCACTCGGGCGACAATCAAACAGGCGTTTTAAATTCGCATTCGCGAATGGCGACCCTTCTGGAAAATCGCAACCCGCAATCACCAAGCCATTGTAAGGATCATAGAAACCTTGCGTGCGGGTCTTTTGCCCTGTCGGGTCGGCAACCAGATTGATAATGCCCGCCGAAGAAATGTTTGCAGAAAGTGGCGCTTTTTCAGGGTCAAATCGTTGCGGGTCGAAGCCCACTATGTTGTTGAGGTCTGTGTGTGGCCAAGGGATATATTGATAACGCATCCCCAACGTCAAACTGAAACGCGGATGAACGCGCCATTGATCGTTGAAGAGATAGTGTCCTATTAAAAGGTTGCTATAGACGTAAAAAAAAAAGGATTCTGCCAAGAGGTAGCGCAGACTTCAGTCGGTGAAGCTTCAAATCAATACAGAACCAACTGAAGTCTGTGCTACCTCATGGCGCCAAAACATTTTCTTAAAAACTATAGTTGCGAGATTGGCTTAACTTTTTATCTTACGTCAAGTGACCAAGTCTTCACCGCTAATGCTGCTAGTTTTTTCTGTCGCTCAATTATTTCATGGGTACCCCACTGGGTATTCTGAGAGACTTCGCTTGTTAGTAAAAACGTCGAGCTTTGAAGTGTTGATAGTTTATCTCCAAATGCGTTATTTCCAATTTTCGTGTTTTTACTTGCCTTTAATAAAACCATGTTACCCAAGCGACGATGAAACGCTCGTGCCGTTTCAGGATCAAGTTTCCCCCATTTATTGCCAGGATTCTCAGGGAGTATGTGTTCTAAATTAATAACTGTTTCAGCATTTGGGATAAATTCAGGCTCAGGCTCTTGTTTTGCTTTTCGTTCTAAAGATCGTAAGAGATAACGCGCCAGTTTGCTTTTCGATATTTGAGCAATTGCAAAATCGGATTCAAATTGCGTGTCAGATGGAACGATACCTGTCATTACAGCCGCAAGTTGTTTTGCGGTCTTTATTGTACCTTGCGATATTTCTTTCGCTCTTTCGGCATAAGCTTCTTCAAGGCGACCACCTCGACCACCACTCGATACAAGGAACCTCACAGCCCAAGAGATAAACAATCGAAACGCTTTTACAGCTTCATTCGGGGAAAAATGTTTTGCGACCGCCAGCATTACATGTCGAAGCGGAATTGCCTGCAATTCATTTATTGTGCGAATCGAATCTCGGATGCTTGGATGATAACTATTCCATTTGCTATGCTCCGAATTTTGGATAGCAACATAATCATTCGCATGGTCGGCAAGGGCATCCAAAAACTTAATTGCCTCTCCTCTACCTGTAACACTGTTTTTAATCCGTTCAAAAATCTCACGATCTTTTGTCAGCCCATGTATCGAACTTAGCAGATGCCGCAGATAAGATAGCGTAATGTCATCTATATCTAACGATTCGAGCGTGCCAACCATTTTCGCCCATTTTTGTTGAGCTTCTTCAAGTCGTGTATCTGCTTCGCCAAAAAGAAAGTTTTTAACAAGGTCTGTTTGAGATGTTTTCAGGCCGCGATCATTTAACGTCTCAAACATTACGAATGCGTTCAAATCATCTGGAACTTTCAAAAGAACAACTTGCGCTGTGTCTTCGATGAATTCCACCCACTGATTTAGATAAGCGATTTTTTTACCTTCAGGTAAGGGTGCCAATATTTTCTCTACATGGCTTCCTGCTGATTTGGCAGCGCGCTCTATTCTCTTGTGTGAAACCTTTGTTGGTTCTATCTTACGGCCTGGATGATCGGGTCGTTCTAAGATACGATTCTTAAAAAACTCGTTATCATCCAAATTCAATCTCAGGCGTGGCGCAATTTCTCTTAATCGAGGAATGAACTTAAAAAGGAATTCATTCTCTATATGCTGGACAAATTTATCATCACCCTTAGCATGCAGATAATCACGAATAGCTGCGAGAAGGATGGTTGTTGTGGCAAGTCGCTGTTGACCGTCTGCAACTTCGGGGGCATCATCACCTGCGGTTAAAACTATCGTCCCTAGAAAATAAGAGGACTTATCTTGACTAATAGCACTAGAAAAATCCTGAAAAAGGTCTAATACGTGTTTTTCTTCCCAAGAATATTCTCGCTGATTTACAGGCACGACCAAACGGTTACGCGAGAGAGTTGTTCCTATTCCTATGTGGTCAAATTCAATTTGGCTCTTTCCATCGGTTCGGTTTTTTCCAGGCATACATTATTCCAATCTGAAATTATTAAGAAAAGGAATTGGGTGCGAAGCGGAAACCTGGCTGCACTTGGCTTTTTATACGTTGGTTGAACAGGTTCTACTTCTTGGCGGCTTCCTTGATCGCAGCATCTATAGTGGCTTTCAAAGATTCTTTCGATTTATCTTTCATACGTTTTCCGTTAATGAAAACCGTAGGTGTTGAGCTGACGCCAAGCTTAAAGCCTTCCTGCAAATCGCGTTGCACTTTATCGGCAAATTTACCGGAGACCAGTGCCTCTTGAAACTTCTTCGTATCAAGCCCTAATTGAGTGGCGTACTGAATCAAATTCTCAATTTCAAGGTGCTCTTGATTTTTGAACAACAACGTAGCGTATTCCCAGAACTTGCCTTGCTCGCGCGCCGCCTCTGCCGCTTCGGCGGCTTTGTGGGCGTGCTGGTGCTGGTCGAGAGGAAAATCGCGCATGACAAATTTCACCTTGTCGCCATACTCGGCGATGACTTCTTCAAGGAGCGGTTGCGCTTTGCCACAGGCCGGGCATTCGAAATCCGTGAACTCCACAATCGTCACCGCAGCTGTCGCGCCGCCACGCGTGGGCTGATCGTCTATGGCAATTTCATAGAAAGGTGACTCGGGTTCTTTGAGATTGATTTCAATCTTGGCGGTCTTTCGCAGAGAGTCGGCAAAAGCGTCTTCGGCTTTTTGCTGCTCGTTTTGTGCCAGATATTGAATGATTTTGTCTTTACTCTCGGCAAAGGTGCCAGGAATTTTTTCGGTATTGTCATCATAAAACTTCTTTGCTTCCGCCTCCGTAGGCTTTCTGGTCTTGCCGATGACTTCCGCGTCAAGCAAAGCTTTGGTCGTGACCTTTTGCTTGTGGGCTTCCTGCTCAAGCAAAATATCGTTGATCTTCATGTCGAGTTGAGTTTTTTTGAGCATATAAATTTGCTCTTGAACGCTGAAAATCAAGGGTCGCAGAGAATCTTCAATATTGCCCGAAGTAATCTTTTCGCCGTTGACAGTGGCAAACAGACGTTCGCGGTCTGCCTCTTTTACAGGCGGAGTGACTGCGGCCGGCAGAACCAGCGTTTTCACTTGTGAAGTAACGCGCAATTTTTCGGTCACTCGCTTGGTTTCAAATTCCTGTCGCTGATTGCGCAAATAAGCCATGATGTCTGCGGCTACGTCTTCAAAACTCTCTGGAATCTTCGTTTTGTTCTGCGTGTAAAAAGCTTGCGCCTCTGCAGCCGTAGGCTCTTTAACCTTCGACAAAATTTCCTGCTCGATAAATTTTGTTACGCTGATGCCGCGCTTCTTGGCTTCCATTTCAATCAACTTCGTATTGATTTGAACATCAAGCTCACGTTTTCGCGCCTCAACGACACTGGTCTGCAATTGCTTTACTTTCTCTTTGAGCGGATCTTCAATCTCTTTGGCGCTAATCTTCAAACCGTTGACGGTCGCAAACACATCGGGTGTTGCGGTCTTCACATCGCAACCGCAATCCTCTTTCTTATCCGTTGCGGCTGGCGGTGTCGTTGTTGCAGGCTTTGCGCCTGTGGTTTGTGCTAATGATGTTCCAACGCAAATGAAGATGGAAAGTAAACCAAAAAGCAATATTTTTCTCATATACTTCTCCCACAAAAATTTAGAAGCGCACTCGAACGAAACAGGCTTCCATATTATTACACCTTTCTTTGGCTCTCACACAAGCCTACATATTGCGATAGTTTGGCCCACCTCCGCCTTCTGGCGGAACCCAATTAATGATTTGATAAGGATCCATAATGTCGCAGGTTTTGCAGTG
>JANMSG010000535.1:0-6239 GCA_031389065.1 Acidobacteriota bacterium
ATGTTTTTTCGCCATGATACGGAATTGATAGGGGAGATATGCAAACATCGCCGGCGTGTCTATTAAACTTGCGTGATTTGCCATATAAACGTAGTTCTGCCGGGCGCTGAGATTTTCTATGCCGTGTACATGAATGTTTGCAAAGATGGACCACGCTATCAGCCTGCACCACCAGCGGGCGCACCAATGTTGCATCTCGCCGGTTTTATCAAAGGGCCAGACCATAAGCGAGATCGTCGCCATAATGACGGTATGTATGTACCAGAGCAGATTGGCAAACGGCGCCCACAGGTAAATCAGAATCGTCTTGAGAGTGTTCACAGATGTTAAACTTTAGCCCGTTGTTTATTTGGTTTATTTGGTTTTGAACTCGTCATGCTTTTTTTGACAGCTTTCTCTTCCTCGAATTTGATTCTGTCATAGACTTCTGAAAGCTTCAGAGTGCAGGCAATTGAGGTGATCTCGATTTTGCTCTTCAAGCCTGTGGCTACCGTTAAAATCCAAGTGCCGTTCGCTTGTCTGGCGAAGTGCTCGACACGAGGTTCATCTTGCGTTATTAAAATGTAATCGGTGAAGGAATCAAAACGCTGGTAGCGAGCGAATTTCTTTCCTCTGTCAAACCTTTCGGTAGATGGTGAAAGCACTTCGATTATGACAGATGGATTAGTCAGGACATCTTGATGATTGTCGTGAAAAGTCGGCTCGCCGCAAGCGACTGAAACATCGGGATAGGAAAAAAGACCTGATGTTTCAGTTCCGACTTTCATATTGGACTCAAAAACCTGGCAGGATTTGCCTTTTAATTGATTACTCAGATCACGAATTACATTGACACAAATCGTGTTATGTTTCGGACTGCCGCCTGACATCAGATAAATTTGCCCGTCAAGATATTCGTGTCTTTCCTCTGCTGCTCTTTCAAGCTCCAGGTACTGATCGGGCTTGTAGATTTTCTCTTTCTGTAATGCGCTCACCGTTACCTCCGCATCGAACCATTTTTTCATGGGAAAAAATTACAATTTCATATTCGCAACGGTCAATAAAGTGATGATGCTTTTCGCGTCATCTATTTCACCGGAATGAACCAGCGACAGGGCTTCTGCAAGCGGCATTCGCACGACTTCGATCTCTTCGTCATCATCTAGATGTTGCTCGCATTTTTCAAGGGATGTAGCTAGATAAGTATAAATCCTTTCTTCGCAATAACCGGGGGCGACTAAAAATTCGCTGACCTTGCGAAGTACTTTGGCACGATAGCCGACCTCTTCTTCAAGTTCGCGCATCGCAGCCTCTTCGGGTGTTTGCCCCGCTTCGATACGCCCCGCGGCAATCTCGAGTGAGTATTTATTTATCGCATAGCGCCACTGGCGAACCAGAGCGACGGTGCCATCTTCAAATACTGGCAAAGCCCCTGCGCCACCGTTGTGGTGAACGATTTCAAGCATTACTTCGCCCTTTTCTGCAGTGTTATAGGTGCTGAGTGAAACCCCTATGACTCGGCCACGATGTATGTAATTTCGATTGATAAGTTCATGTGCCATAAATATTCGTATTCAGTTTCCATCTGTTTTCTTGGTGCAATTTTTTGACTGCGCCAACAAGGTACAAAGAACCGGCTATACATATCAAGCCATCCGGCGGCGTGATTGCCAAAGCTGTCGAAAGCGCTTGCTCAACATTGTCTGTGTGTATCACTTCACACAAAGCAATTGCTGCGGCAGCATTCAATCTTTCTTTGGAAGCGCCGCGTTTTTCATCTACTCTTGTAAGAATAATTTTTTCTGGCAGCGAAAAAAGTTCTGCTGCCATGCCTTCAATATCTTTATCACTCATGGCTGCAAAAACCAGTGTCAAACTTCCCTGCCAATTCTCCTGCAAAAAATCTTTCAATACTTTTGCGCCCGCCGGGTTATGCGCTCCATCGAAGAGAAAGGCTGGCTCGCCATCGAAAAATTCGAGTCTTCCTTGCCAATTTACTTCAGCCAGGCCTTTGATAATCGCTTCGTGAGAAATTTTAAAACCCGCTTCCGAAATCGTCTCGCATACCTCAATTGCAATGGCAGCGTTCGCTGCTTGATGACGACCACGCAAAGCTAACTGTACGTCATAATCATTACCTTGCTGTGATTGGTATTTGAAAACGGGCTGCCCAAAATTTATCAACGACACATCAGTAGGCTGATTGGTAATGACCGGAAATACGCCTGTGTCGTCGCATCTTTGCTGCAACACATCGAAGGCTTTTTTGAAACGCTGTTTGCCAATCACCGCTTGTGCGCCGATTTTGATGATGGCGGCTTTTTCAGCGGCGATCTCTTCAATGGAGTTTCCGAGTGTCTCTTGATGATCAAAGTCAATCGAAGTGATGACGGAAACCATACGGTCAACCGCGTTGGTTGCGTCGAGTCTGCCGCCCAAGCCTACTTCAAGGATGGCAAGCTCAACCTGGGCTTCGCGGAAATATGCGAGCGCGATGGCTGTGACTTGTTCAAAGAAAGTTGGGACATTGGCAAGACCATTCTCTGCTACGAGTTGTTCGGAAGTGGTTCGAATCAACGAGGCAAATTTCGAAAAATCATCTTGCGAAATTTGCTCGCCGCAGACCCGCATCCGTTCTTCAATGCTGATTAAATGCGGCGAAGTGTACAGCCCTACCCGATGCCCCGCAAGGCTTGCAATGGATTCAATCATCGCCGCGACAGAACCTTTGCCGTTGGTTCCCGCAACAAGAATCGAGCGATAATTTTCCTGCGGATTGGAGAGCCGTTTCAGCAAAATTTCGATGTTCTCTAAACGATATTTTGCGGCAAGAACTTCGTGACCCAAACCGTAAAGATAGTTTATAGAGTCTGAATAATTCATTGCGTTTTCGATTGGCGACAAGGCTCTTTCAGAAGGAGTGATTTATTTTTTTGCCCGGGCAGAATTTCCCTCCTGTCATTTTTTATTTTCTGCAATGTATTCCAGTAGTTTTTTCTTTTCTGCATAGTCTGGCTTCTTGGTTAAAAACTTTTCATACTCAACGGCGGCGCGATCTTTCATCCCCGCGCCATTGTAGAGCGTGGCCAGTCTCAGGTGAGCATCCGCTTTGCCTAGTGGGTCAAGTTCAATGGCTTTATTCAAATAGCCTACGGCTTTTGAGCCTTTCTTCATTTGCAGGAATGATTCTCCAAGATAGAGATGGGCATCGGCAGATTTCGGTTGCGCAGTGACCGCGCGAGTAAAAATTTCAATCGCCCCTTCATAATTTTTCTGTGCCATTCGAAGCTTGCCGAAATTCATGAGCGCTACCAGATAAGCAGACTTTTCTTCTAAGGCTTTCAGATAAGACTTTTCCGCATCCTCAAGCTTCTCTTTCTTGAATTGCACGGTTCCCAATTCGGTCCAGGCGATAAAATCTTTGGGATCGTTTTTGAGCAGTTGTTGGAGCAAGGCGATGCCTTCGTCACTCCTGTTTTTTTTTATCTCCTCCTGAGCTTTGACAAACAAGGTTTGGTTGGCAGGTAAACGCTGATACTCATCGAGCGCGAAAACCGTAGAGATTTTCTCAGGTAAACGTGGATTCGCGCGCCACTCCAAAGCGATGTCGCGCCGGACATCCGTCCTGGAAAACTCGCGAATGAATATAGGGATACGAGTCATTTCTACATTTTCGACATCAACAGCAAGTTCGTATTCACCATTCGGAACGTCAAAAAAACGATAGCGTCCATTATTTGAAACCGTCTGACGACCAAAGACACGACCGTTCGTGAAGTAGAGGATGATATTAAAAGTTTGCGGCTTAGTTTCGCCCGCCTGCCCTTCATCAATTTTCACATCACCAAACAAAACTTGCGCCCCACCACCTTGCGCAAAAACATCTTCAGTGCAGATTGAAGAGAGCGCCAAAAGCAACAAGAAGCTGACGAATGATGACCATATTTTTCTCATATTTCACCTCCTGAGATGTAAAAGAATATTCTAGTTTTCATGCTCAGACAAATGATTTAACGAGGGGATGAGAGGACCAGGAGTTTATCAAAAATAAGGAGCAACTTTGATAATTACAAATTTGTTGCCATTCTTCCTAATCAACTGTTGGCTGCGAGAAAGCGGGCTTATCCTAAAGTTTATTTATTGAACATAAAATCGAATGAACGAACAAAAAAATCTTTTATGTCTTTACGTTCGACCACTGCATCGAGCATTCCATGTTCGAGCAAAAATTCCGCGCGTTGAAATCCTTCAGGGAGTTTTTGCTTGATGGTTTGCTCAATGACTCGGGGTCCCGCAAATCCTATCAAAGCGCCCGGCTCAGCAATATTTAAATCGCCCAACATAGCGAAACTTGCCGTCACGCCTCCGGTAGTCGGATCCGTCATGACCGAGATAAAAGGCAAACCCGCCTCGTCCAGGCGCGCCAGCCCAGCAGAAATTTTCGCCATCTGCATCAAGGATATCGTCCCTTCCTGCATACGCGCTCCGCCTGACGCTGAATAGATGATCAACGCCGTACGTTTTTCAATGGTTCGTTCAATAGCCCGCGCAATCTTTTCGCCGACCACTGAACCTAACGAACCGCCCACAAAAGCAAGCTCCATCGAACAGATAGTCGTCGGATAGCCGCCAACTTTCCCTTCGGCAGAAACGATGGCATCGAGCATACCCGTACTATTCTGCATCCCATTTAATCTTTCAGCATAGGTTTTTTTATCTGTAAAAGAGAGCGGGTCATTGGAAACCAGGTACGCATCAAACTCTATCCATTCTTCTTCGTCAAAGGTGAGGTGCAGTCTATCCAGAGCGCCGACGCGATTGTGATGGTTACATTTTGGACAGACATTCAGGTTGTCTTCCAGCTCGCGTATGAAAAGCGATTGCCCACAACCGTCGCACTTGGCAAACAAGCCTTCCGTTTTTACCGTGCGCTCCTCTTTAGGGTCCGGAGATTGTTGAAGTTTTTTTCTTTTAAACCAAGACATTCTTTTAAGTGGAAAGGACTGAGGACTGAGGACTGAGTTAATATCTCTCGCTTATATTTTTGGTTTGCATTAAATAAGTATCTGCCTTAACTCAGTCCTCAGTCCTCAGTCCTTCTTCATCCTTTTGCTGAAATCTGTCAGCTTCTCTGGCACTTTGGCACGTTTGTTGACAAGTCGCGCGAGAATGAACAACAAATCCGAGAGACGATTTAAATAGATGATTGCCTGCGGGTTCACGTCTTCTACGGATGCGAGAGCTACGACTTTACGTTCGCTTCTTCTGGCAACGGTTCGCGCCAGATGCAGAGCCGCGCCCGCTTCCCCGCCGCCCGGTAAAATAAATTCTTTCAATGGCTCAAGCTCTTCGAGAAATTTGTCTGACAAACCTTCGAGGGTCGCTAAGAATTCCGCAGTGATGCGCGGCACCTGAATCTCCGTAGGGCTTGCCAAATCGGCTCCCAAGGTAAACAAATCGTTTTGAATTAGACTCAAAACTTCATCAATTTCTGTGTCTTTCAAGTACGCGCGAGCCAGCCCGATGAAGGAATTCAATTCGTCAACATCGCCGTAGGCATCAACCCGTAGGCTGGCTTTGCTGACGCGCTTGCCGCCAACTAACGAAGTTTCGCCGCCATCACCTGTCTTTGTGTAAACCTTGGATATTCGCATCTCTTCATGCTCAATGAACGGAGCAGCAATTGTAGGCATAGCCTCTGGCATTGTCAAAGTTGGTTACAGACAATTTTTAGGGTAGCAAATGAAGGGATTCATTTAGGTCAAGAGAGTGAAATACTCCTTAATCAACTCTGCGGTCTCTTTCGGGTCTCTATTGGTCGTTTCAAATGATGCGCCGGAGTCCGGGAGTTTGACGAATTCAAAAGCTCCGGCTTGCTTCAGTTCTCGATACTGTTTCGCGGAGCTAACTTTCCCAAATTGACTTCTCGATGGATTCTCTATACGGCGCTCTATTTCATCTGACGAACAAAACAACTCTACGAAGTTTACCTTACCGCCTGCCGATTCGACCGTCTCAATCGCATCCTGTATGAAGCGTTCACGGACGGTGCTTTCCGGGTTGAAAGTAAAAATGAGAGAGACTTTTTGTTGGGCGGCTTCGCGAAAGACCGATAGCCAAATCTGCTCGCGAAGAATAACAAAAGGTTCGCTGCCAAAATCAAAAACAGCGCTTGTGAGAGATTGCGGCTCTCGTGGAAGTCACTGCGCACTCCCGCACGCCTCCATCCCGATCACACAGGGCGGCAGACTTTGCCCGAT
>JANMSG010000539.1:0-5378 GCA_031389065.1 Acidobacteriota bacterium
CGAACTGGCAACGTGAGCAGGGATGGACTTCCGTTGAGATCGTTGGCGCAGGAAAAGAGACGCGGCTTTACAACTCTTTGCGTGTGCGACGCTATACCGATGCAAAGGAGATTGCCGCAATCATTGACGCGATTTGCGCCGAAGGCGTGCACGTAGAGCAGTGGATTCCGAAGCTTGGCTTTGATGGATACGCAACGGATTTGCGCGTTGTGGTGATTGAAGGGCAAGCCTCGCACACGGTTTTGCGAATGAGCAAAAGTCCTTTGACCAATCTGCACTTGGGAAACCAGCGAGGCGATCTGCAAGCCTTCATCGAGCGACACGGTGAAGACGCCTGGAGGAAAGTTGAAGACGAATGTAGGAAAACTGCTCGCCTTTTCCCAGGCAGTTTATACGCAGGAATAGATGTGGGACTGACAGCGACGTTGAGCCGCGCTTTTGTCTTTGAAGTAAATGCCTTCGGCGATCTGTTACCTAATGTTTTGTACAACGGTGTTGACACCTATGAATTTGAAATCAAAGCCGCCTGGAATCGTTTTACGCTGACCTGCAATGAATAAAAGAGATTCTGCAACATTGAATATGAATGAAGTGGTTGGCAGCCACGACATACTTTTTATCACTCTCGACGCGCTGCGTTTTGACGTAGCGCAAACGTGTTTGCGAGAAGGGCGAACGCCTGCGCTCGAAAAACTGATGCAAGGGAGAGAGTGGGAAGAGAGGCATTCGCCCGGCAACTTCACCTATGCGGCGCATCAGGCTTTCTTTGCGGGATTTCTGCCTACGCCGGTCGCAACAGGAGGGCATTCGCGTCTGTTCGCCGTTCGATTCGCCGGAAGCGAAACGACAACGGAAAACACTTTTGTATTTGATTCGCCAAACATTATTTCAGGACTTGCGGCGCAGGGATATCGCACGATTTGTATAGGGGGAGTCGGCTTTTTCAATAAAGAGTCGCCGCTCGGCAATATCTTTCCCTCGCTTTTTCAAGAGAGTTACTGGCAGAGAGAATTCGGCGTGACGGACAAGCATTCAGCAGAGCATCAAATCGCTTGCGCGGTAAAAACATTGAAGCGTTTGCCAGTCAATCAGCGTCTCTTGCTGTTTATAAACTTTTCTGCGATTCATCAGCCGAATCGGATCTTTCTTGAGGGCGAGCTTGAAGATTCGCTCGCCTCGCATGCGGCGGCGCTGGTCTATATTGACCGTTGTTTGCCGCCTCTTTTTGAAGTTCTTAGAAAACGCGCTCCGGTCTTTTGCATCATCTGTTCAGATCACGGCACGGCTTATGGCGAAGATGGATACTACGGACATCGCCTGGGTCACAAGGTTGTCTGGACAGTGCCTTATGCAGAATTTTTGTTGTGAGATAGATGCTAAAGAGTAGCGCGATTCTATTATTGGTAACGCGAAGGATTGAGATGGAGCCTCTGTTGTGATGATGATCGAAGAAGAACTTGCCGCACCGATTTATGAGGGCTACGCCTACTCCTATCCGCATAAGACCGCGTACCGCCATTTTGAAAAGCCTCTTGCGCTAAAAGAGATTTGGGCGGGTGAAAGTCGTGACGCGCTTTTCCTCTACATTCACATCCCTTTCTGTGAGATGCGTTGCGGCTTCTGCAATCTCTTCACACAAGTTAACGCGAAAGAATCTCTCGTCTCGCGTTACCTGGAAAAGCTCAAACGACAGTCCGAGATTGTGCGCGAAGCAATTGGAGGTTCGCGCTTCGTAAGAGTAGCGATAGGCGGTGGCACGCCAACTTTTCTCAATTGCATAGAACTGGAACGTCTGTTCGAGGTTGCCGAAAAAGTTATGGGCGCGACAATCAAAAGCGTGCCTGTTTCAATCGAAGTATCACCGGCAACTGTGAGCGAAGAGAAAATGGCTCTGCTTGCAGAAAGAGGCGCGACTCGCATCAGCATAGGCATTCAAAGCTTTATCGAAAGCGAAACCCAAGCCGTAGGTCGCTCGCAACGAACGGCCGTCGTTGAAAATGCTCTACAGCTGATTCGCCATGAAGCGTTCGAGATTTTGAACATTGATTTGATCTATGGAATGCCTGAACAGACGCTGGAAAGCTGGCTCTACTCTGTGAATCGCGCTCTGGAATACTCGCCCGAAGAGATTTATCTTTACCCGCTTTATGTGCGACCATTGACCGGATTGGGGCGTAAGAGCCGCGAGTGGGATGATTGGCGTTTGACGCTTTATCGTGCAGCGCGTGATTTGCTTTTGCGCGAAGGTTACAAGCAATCATCCATGCGTATGTTTCGCTCACGGTATGCGTTGCCAGGAAACGCCTTGCCATATCGTTGTCAAGAGGACGACATGGTTGGATTGGGGTGTGGCGCGCGTTCTTACACAAGCGAGTTGCACTACTGCACGGAGTATGCGGTCAGCGCTTCCGGAATTCGCGAAATCATCGAAAAATACCTTGAAAATAAGGAAGAATCATTCAATCGCGTCGAGTATGGCTTTCGTTTGAATGAAGAAGAGAAGCGCCGTCGCTATGTCATTCAATCGCTTTTGAGCGAAGAAGGCTTGAACTTCGATGCCTATCAAAAGCGCTTCAACTCAAATCCGTTGGCAGATGTTTCCGTGCTCTATGAATTGGAGCAATCCGGCTTGGCAACGAGAGACGATGAGAAATATGAATTGACCGAAGCGGGGCTTGAGCGCTCCGATCAGATTGGTCCGGCGCTCTATTCCGATGAAGTGCGCCTTTTAATGCAGGCCTTTTCTCTACGATGAGACTAACGATTCTTTACAGAGGACAATTATCGAGCTGCAATTATGATTGCGCGTACTGCCCTTTTGCAAAACGCCACGAATCGGCGGCTGAACTCTCTGCCGACCATCTAGCCCTGGAAAGATTCGTCCGCTGGGTTGAAAGTCGAACCAGTGATTCGATTTCGATTCTCTTTACGCCCTGGGGCGAAGCCTTGATTCATCGTGCTTATCAAGAAGCCTTGATTCGATTGAGCAACGCAAAGAATGTCTTGAAAGTTGCGATTCAAACGAATCTCTCCGGTCGGCTTGATTGGCTGGATTCTTGCAATAAGCAGTCGGTGGCGTTATGGACTACCTATCATCCAGCGCAAATCAGCCGCGAGAAGTTTATCTCGAAGTGCCTTGAGCTGAATCAGCGTGGCGCGCGCTACAGCGTAGGCATGGTCGGTTTGCGAGAGTACGCCGATGAAGTGGCAGCGCTGCGGCAAGCTCTTTCGCCGGATGTTTATCTGTGGGTTAACGCTTACAAAGACAATCCGGATTATTATTCGCGAGAAGATATAGAGAGATTTGCGATGATAGACCCGCTATTTCAAATCAACCTGGCGAATCACCCAAGCCTGGGTCGCGATTGTCGCGCCGGTCATTCGGTTATTTCTGTGGACGGAGAAGGAACGATGCGACGTTGTCATTTCATCAAACAGCCTATAGGGAACATCTACGACGATGATTTTGAAACAGCGCTTGTCAAACTACCTTGCTTGAAACCAGTATGTGGTTGCCACATAGGCTATGTTCATCTCTATGAATTAGGTTTATACAAAACATTTGAAGGCGGCGTATTAGAACGCATTCCTGCGCAGAGGATTTGGCAAAAGTGAAAAAACATTCAACGAAAGCAGACCCTGTGAAACTCGAAATATTCAAATCGCTCTATTCATCGGTTGCCGAAGAGATGGGCGTAAGTCTTAGACGTTGCGCATTTTCGCCAAACATCAAAGAGCGGCGCGATTATTCTTGCGCCGTGTTCAATAGCAATGGCGTACTCATTGCGCAAGGCGATCACATGCCTGTTCATCTGGGCTCTATGCCTATGTCTGTCAAAGCCGCGCTCGAAACTCTTGACCTGCAACCTGGCGATATAGCCGTTCTCAACGATCCTTACGCGGGCGGTACGCATTTGCCTGATGTGACGATGGTCGCAGCGGTCTACGCGGAAAGCGGGGAGAGGGGGAGGTGGGGAGGTGGGGAGAAAAAGACAAAGGGAGAAAGGGAGAGGGGGAGATGGGGAGATGGGGAGATGAGGAGAAGGGGAGAAAAGCAGACAGGACGGACAACGTCTCCCTCTCTCCCTTTCTCCCTCTCTCCCCCTCTTTTCTACGTTGCCAATCGCGCTCATCACGCCGATATAGGTGGAGCAACGCCGGGTTCTATGGGGCGAGCGGATGAAATTTATCAAGAGGGCTTACGCATTCCGCCTGTGCGTTTGATGATCGGAGGCGAGGTTAATGCAGATGTAATGAGATTGATTGCCGCAAATGTTCGTTTGCCGGAAGAACGCGAAGGCGATTTGACGGCACAACTCGGTGCCATTGCTACAGGGCAAAACCGCTTGCTTGAAATTGTCGGGCGCTATGGATTTTCGGAAGCCAATCTTTATGCATCGCGTTTGATTCGCTACACAGGCGAAATGATGCGCCTGGTGATTCGTGAATTGCCCGACGGCGTTTACGAGGCGGAAGATTTTCTTGATGACGATGGTTATTCGGATGAGCCTGTGCGAATCAAAGTCACCATCAAGATAAAGGGAGATAAAGCGATTGTTGATTTTACAGGCAGCGCCGCGCAAGTTCGCGGTCCCATAAACGCGGTTGAGGCGATAACCGTTTCAGCAGTCTATTACGTTTTTCGTTGTTTGATTTCTGCCGATGTGCCTGCGAGTTGGGGGATACTTGAACCGATTGAAGTCATCGCGCCATCGGGAACCGTTGTGAATGCCAGACCGCCTGCCGCAGTTGCCGGTGGCAATGTTGAAACCTCGCAGCGCATCGTTGACGTGTTGCTTCTTGCCTTATCGAAAGCGACAAACCGTGTACCCGCCGCAAGTCAAGGGACGATGAACAATTTGACGATTGGCGGCTTGGATTCACGAACCAACAAACCTTTCGCCTACTACGAAACGGTTGCCGGAGGCTTGGGTGCGAGAGATGGACTTGATGGGATTGATGCAATTCACACGCATATGACCAATTCGTTGAACACGCCAGCCGAAGCGATGGAATACGACTTTCCTATGCGCGTTTGGCGTTATAGCATAAGACACGAATCGGGCGGTGGTGGCGGGTTTCGTGGCGGCAACGGGGTGATTCGCGAGATCGAATTATTGACGGACGCACAGGTGACGATTCTTTCCGATCGAAGGAAGACGCGACCATATGGGTTGCGAGGCGGCGAAGCAGGCAAAGCCGGACGAACCATTTTGATAAGCAGAGAGGGTGAGCGCATACTCGAAAGCAAGGACTCAGTTTATGCAAAAGCTGGCGATAGAGTGCGAATCGAAACGCCTGGTGGTGGTGGCTATGAACGAAAGAGAAAGGCGTAAATCAGCGACTTTAGAATACCTTATTTTTCTGTCTCGTTGGGT
>JANMSG010000572.1:0-5741 GCA_031389065.1 Acidobacteriota bacterium
CTGGCGGTGCCTACAGGATTGGGCAAGATCACGATGCCCGTCGCGCCTTGTATATAGTAGAAGCGCGCAATGGAATCTATCAACCGGTCAAAGTCTTGGACTCGAACTAAGGCAAATGGCAACTGGTCTCCCTCAAAATTGGCTTGAGGCGGTTTAAAAAGCTCTTGCAGAACCAGTTAAAACTAATCTCTGTGGACTGGGAACCCCGTTTGGTGCCTGACGAGACAAGCGCCTGAGTATCAAAGGTGTTTGATTGACAAACGACTTTGCAATACCCCAAGAGTACAATTAAAAGTGGGACTCGGTTTCGGCTATTGGTTTGACAATAGGTTTCCGTCAAGGCTCGTACCCAGCCCTGAAAGGGCGCAATTCATCAGCCCAGTCCAACGGGCTGGGTACGAGCGAACCCTCAATTCCCAGCCCTGAAAGGGCGCAATTGTTTACGGTGGGAAGAATTATTGTGCCCTTTCAGGGCTCGTCGGCGGCATTGGCTCTTCCCTGGTGCGATGCACTAGGCTATTGAATTGCGCCCTTTCAGGGCTGGGAAAAGGAAACTTCTTTTTTGCTTGAGTCCCACTTTTAATCGCACCCATACCCCAAAGTCAAAGGGTAAACAGCTTGACGCAAAGAGCCTGTCGCGTATAATCATAAGCTAATTTATGCCGCACTTTGCGAACCTTCTGTAATGAAAGATTTCCGCATTCTTCTTAAAAACGTCAAGCCTTATAAAGGGCTATTCGCACTCGCTTTTTCATTGATGACGTTGATCGGAATCTTTGAAGCAGGTCGCACGGCGCTACTCAAATCAATCATTGATTCGCTTGACCCCAAGCAGAATCAAACGCAGCTCGGAACCGAAAATCCGGCGATTGCTGGAGCTGAAAACCAACCCGTTAACGCTTCGCAAATTGACAAAACGGTTGCTGCGCTGACGCCAAACGCCATAAAACAAAAAACGACGCTATCGGATTACCTGGATGCCAGGCGTTACTTTTCTCCGAACACAAATCCATTGCCTTTTATCGTGGGATTATTGATTTTATTCACCTTGATTCGCGGCTCGTCGGAGTATCTCTCTAACGTCTTGATGTGGCGAATCGGCGTCAACGTCGTGGTAGATTTGCGTCAGCGGTTGTATGAACACCTTTTGAAACAGTCATCGGAATTTTTTACCGAACATCCGACAAACACGCTCACTACACACATCCTCAGCGATGCGGAAAAAGTTCAAACATCGGTTTCGACTTTGCTGGCGGATTTGATCCGCGAAGGAATGGTGCTCCTTTTTTATCTGTTCTTAGTCTTCATTCTCAATTGGCGATTGACACTGGTGGTTTTTATCGTTGTCCCGTTTATCGGTTTTCTCACCAACAAATTTGGAAAGCGACTTCGCGGTATTGCGCATTCGACTCAGGAAAGCACCGAAGAGATTATGGACATCGCGCAAGAGACGATTTCAGGGTATCGCATTGTCAATGCTTTTGGCATGGAGAAATTTGAAAAGAGCCGTTTTCGCCAGGCTCTAATGAAATATGCGCAAACCCAATTTCGAGCGGCACGTGTCGTCTTCTTGTCTTCCCCAATTCTAGAAATCCTTGGGGTGTTGATCGCCGCTGCGTTTTTGATTTACGCGCAGCAATTGATGGCTGCGGGACTGATGACCATCGGCACTTTTGCGGCATATATCGTCGCGATGCTGCAAATGTACGATCCGCTAAGAAAGCTTTCGCGCATTCAAAACAACTTTCAACAATCGTTCGCCGCGTTCTCTCGCATCTACACTTTATTGGACACGCACACAGAAAAGCGCGACAAAGAAAATGCCTTAGAGCTTGCCCCTTTGCGCGATACGATAGCGTTTCATGATGTGAGCTTTCAATATCAGGATTCGTCTATCCCTGTTTTGAATCAGATCAACATCGAGGTCAAACGTGGACAGGTCGTCGCCCTCGTAGGTCTTTCGGGTGCAGGCAAATCTACGCTGACAAATTTATTGATGCGTTTTTACGACCCGACAGACGGCGAGATTCGTATTGACGGGCTCAATATTTGCGACGTACAGCTTGCAAGCCTCCGCAGTCAATTGGCTCTGGTGACGCAAGACGTGATTTTGTTCAACGATTCAATCATCAACAACATCGCATATGGTAGACCTGATTTTGAACGCACAAGAATAGAGGATGCAGCGCGAGCTGCCTACGCACACGACTTTATTATCGAGCGCGGTGGCTATGACACCATCATTGGCGAACGAGGCGTGAAATTATCAGGCGGCGAGCGTCAGAGACTGGCTATTGCGCGCGCGCTGTTGAAAGACGCGCCGATTTTGATTTTGGACGAAGCGACATCTGCCTTGGATACGCAATCGGAGCGCTTGGTTCAAAACGCCTTGACGAATTTGATGCAAGGCCGGACGACCATCGTTATCGCCCACAGATTGACGACGATTCATCGCGCAGACAAGATAATCGTGCTAGAGCGCGGGAGCATAGCAGATGTTGGTACGCACACCGAATTGATGGTTCGCGGAGGGATTTATCGCGATCTTTATCAATTACAATTTTCTGATGCGATAATTGAAGAAGAAGTAGGAAATGAGAAATTGTAGGAACAGGATTCGAAGAGAAAAAATATGATTAAAAGCATGACAGGATTCGGGCAGGGAAGCGCGACGGGAGAGAATTTTAAAGTCCGCGTTGACCTTCGCACGGTAAATAACCGTTTTCTAGACGTCCACACAAGATTGCCGCAAGAGCTATCGAGCCTTGAGATCAGTTTAAAGAAACAGATTCAGGCGAAACTCAAGCGCGGACGTATCGAAATGACGATTGCCGTTGAACAGACAAGGCAGGCGAATTTTGAAATTAACCGTCCGCTTGTTTCCGGCTATCTGGCGGCGCTTTCACAGGCAAAGACCGAGTTTAATCTGCAAGGCGACACGACGCTTGAGTTGATTGCAAAATTACCGGGCGCCTTGCAAGTATCGCAAAACACCTCTACTTTGGACGAAGCTTTAGTTGCGGGCGTGACCCAAGCCTTGGGACAAGCCTTGAACTCACTAACCGAGATGCGGACAGTTGAAGGTCAAGAATTGGCGCGAGAACTCAACACCAGGCTTGATAACATCGAAAGTCAAATCCCAATCATCGAAGAAGAAGCCAAGCTTTTGCCAGCGATGTATCGAGACCGTTTAATGAAACGCCTGCAAGACATTTTGAAAACCGGACAGGTTGACGAAGCGCGAGTTGCGCAAGAAGTCGTGACCCTTGCAGACCGCAGCGATATCAGTGAAGAACTCACACGGCTCAAGAGTCACGTCTCGCAAATGCGAGACACCTTGAATTCAGATGATGAAGTCGGCAAGCGATTGGATTTTTTATTGCAGGAAATGAACCGCGAAGCCAATACTATCCTTTCTAAATCCAACGACCTGGCAATCAGTGACGCAGCCATTGTCGTTAAAACTGAAGTCGAAAAACTTAGAGAACAAGCACAGAATGTTGAATAACCAGTAGCTGGTATCTAGTAGTCGGTATTCAGTAGTTCTTATTGGATTTGAATGGCTTACTTTAAGAACGAAAAACAATAAACCGCCGATTACGAACTACCGACTACTGCCTACCGGATACCGGATACAGATTAATGACTAAGGGGAATTTGATCATCGTAGCGGCTCCATCGGGCGCTGGGAAATCGTCGCTGCTTAGTGACGCGCTGAAAAGTCTTGATGGAGTGTGTTACTCTATATCTTACACAACTCGTTTGCGACGCGGCGCGGAACAAGAAGGGGTTGATTACCACTTCATCGAACGAGATGAATTTATCAAAATGCGTGACGCAGGAGAGTTTCTGGAATCAGCAGAAGTGCACGGCTCCTTTTACGGGACGCAAAGAGCGGCTACGGAAAAATTGATTGATAAAGGGTTTGATGTGCTTCTTGATATAGATGTGCAGGGCGCGTCACAAATCATCAAGCAGATGCCCGAGGCGGTGACGGTTTTTATCTTACCGCCTTCACGTCAGGCGCTGGAAGAGCGTTTGAGAATGCGGAAATTGAATTCAGAAGAGGATTTGGTGCACAGACTTTATAATGCGACGAATGAAGTCAACCGTTGCGACGAGTTTAAGTACATCATTATCAATGATGAATTTGAAAAGGCTTGTTCCGCACTGCAATCAATAATTATTGCGGAAAGGTATAGTCAGCATCGTCAAAAAGAGTTAGCGGAAAAGATTATTTCTACGTTTGGAGGTTGATGAATTAATGACTGAAGAAAAGGGTTGGACAAGTGAAATAGACAGCAAATATCGCCTGGTTCTGCTTGCGGCACAACGCAGCAAGCAGTTGCAAAGAGGCGCTCATCCACGGGTTCGTTCTATCGCAAAGAAGAACACAAGAATTGCCTTGGAAGAGGCACAACAGGAGCAATTGCGATACATGGTTCTTGATAAAGAAGAAGAATAAGTCTTATTTTTTTTAATATTTTTGCGGGTAATTCTCGGTCTTTGTTTGAGTCTCTAAAAGGCAGCCAATAGGAAGCAAACACCGAGAAGCCTTTTTCAATTTTGGCAAAGTTGAAATTATGAAAGTCGCATTAGGAGTCACAGGAGGGATCAGCGCATACAAAGCCGTTGAGGTGATGCGTGGGCTGCAAAAACGCGGGGTTGATGTTCAAGTCTTGATGACTCGAAACGCCACGCGGATGGTTAGTCCGCTCACTTTTCAGGCGATTTCAGGCTTTCCTGTGATCACGGATATGTGGGCGGAAACCGATGACCCGGAAATAAGACACATACAAATCGCTCAATCGGTTGAATTATTGATCGTCGCTCCAGCTACTGCTAATGTGCTGGCGAAGTTTGCTAACGGCATTGCTGACGATTTTCTATCTACCGTTTATATCTCGACAACCGCGCCTGTTTTAGTCGCTCCGGCGATGAATGTAGAGATGTGGGCGCACCCTGCAACAGCCGCGAATGTGCGACGCCTTCGTCAGCGCAATGTTCATTTTGTTGATCCTGATGAAGGCTTTCTCGCATGTAAATCGGTGGGACCAGGTCGCTTGGCTGAACCCGAGGCGATCATCAATCGCGCCTGGGAACTTTTACAAATCGGACGTCAATCCGCAGATTCCCCTAAGCCGCAGGACTTAATTGGAGAGAATATATTAATCACCGCAGGGCCCACTTATGAAGCGATTGATCCGGTTCGCGGAATCACGAATCGTTCATCCGGGAAGATGGGCTATGCGGTTGCTGAGGCGGCGATCAAGAGAGGCGCGCAGGTGACACTTGTTAGTGGGCCGGTCGCAATCTCTCCGCCTGTTGGCTCAAAAACCATTCAGGTAAAATCCGCCGAAGAGATGCACAATGCGGTGATGGAAAGTTTGGCAGAAGCTACCATCGTTGTGATGGCAGCGGCGGTCGCCGATTATCGCCCTGCTCAAATTGCCGAGCAGAAGATAAAAAAGAGCGATGGCAAGCTCCTGCTTGAACTGGAACGAACCGTTGATATACTTGCCGCCGTTGGTCGCTTGAAAGGTTCGCGTGTAGTAATCGGGTTTGCGGCCGAGACACAAATGGTTGAAGCGAATGCGCGGAAAAAATTGCAGGAGAAGAATGCTGATCTGATTGTTGCCAACGATGTCTCTGCAAAAGATGCGGGATTTGATGTTGAGACAAATAGAGTCATACTCATTTCACCAGATTGGAAAAGAGAATTGCCTTTGCTCTCAAAGTTG
>JANMSG010000575.1:0-11105 GCA_031389065.1 Acidobacteriota bacterium
CCGGAGTTGACTTTGAACACGAATCGGCAGTATTTACCAGCGATTTCAGCCGCGTGTCGCCCGATAGAAATAATCTGGGCTTGTACATTCAAGACCAAATTTCATTTCGGGAAAGATTGTTTGTCACGGCAGGCCTTCGCATAGAGCGCAACAGCGGCAAAACTCCTGCTGATTTCCGAGCCGCTTTAGCTAGTCTAGGAAGCGCTGCTTTGATTGGTGATGTGGGTTTTGGCACCAAGGTGAATCCGAAGGTTGCCGTGTCGTATTTCGCGCGCCGTCATCATGACGGAACATTCGGCGCGATGAAATTCAAAGCGAATTTTGGCACAGGTATCAAAGAGCCATCGTTGACGGAAGCTTTCAGTCCGAGCACCTTCTTTTTGGGCAATCCGGGTTTGAAGCCCGAGCGTGCAGTGAGTTTCGATATAGGCGCGTCGCAAGAGTTTTTTAATCGCCGGCTCAGCGTGGAAGAAACCTATTTCGACAATCGTTTCCGCGACCAGATTATTTTCGTTTTCGACCCTGCCACATTCGGACCTGTGAAATTAGCTGATGGCAAACTGACTAACTTCATCAATCTCGAAAGAGCAACGGCACGAGGGCTTGAATTGACAGCCGTTGGGCGTCCGGCTTTGAAGTTGCGGGTTGTTGCCAGCTACACCTTCCTGCGTTCGAGACTGGAGCGCGCCGATTCATCAAGCGCAGAGGTTGGATTAGCTCTACTGAGAAGACCGAGCCATTCCGGGACCTTTGAAATTGGTTGGATTGATAACAAATTCGATGTGTCTGTGGATGGCTCTCTGATTGGCAAACGCCGTGACCTTGATCCTGTGAGCGGCGCACGTTTCAACGCCTCGCGGCAGCCGATTTTTAATGATGGCTATGCGAAATTAAATGCCGCGGGATCCTACCATTTCACCAATCGCGTTACCGCTTTTGCGCGCATCGAAAATCTATTGAATCAAGATTATCAAGAGATTTTAGGCTTTCCTGCGTATCGTTTGAATTTCAGAGCGGGTTTGCGTCTGCGAATCGGCGGCGGCAATTGATAGCAGAGTAATTGAATCCGCAGATGCGGCGGAGTACACGGATTAAAAGCATAAGAAATTCGTGTACTCCGCCGATACCATTTAACTCATCTTCGACTTCTTCAAGCGACTTCAAACCCTACGCTTAATCAAAAGTGTTATCAGAAAATGAATGCTCAACAAGATGCTCCAGCAGACCCGCCTAAGCGAGTTTCAAAACATTCCCCAAGTGTATAAGTGGAAGCCCACTAATTTTGAGCCTTTAGCAGCTTTATACAACGTCGTATATTATATGATCAGATTGGAAAATATAAAGAAAGAGCCGCGCCCTTGCGAATCTAATGGTATTAAGTTAAGGAGAAATCCTTACTGGGAACGCGGACGTCTGCGCTCCCAGTCTTAACTTCATGCTATTGCCGTTAGAGTTGGGCAACTCTCTGTATCACGAAGCATCGAAGGGAACTCCATTTTTCGCTAATGAATTTTATGGATAGACGAAAGAACAGTATGCAAAAGGGAAATTTGATAAGCAAGAAGGCAATGCCCTATGCGCGGCAGACGCTCAGGCTGCTGTTGGCGCTATTATTTATGGCTTCAGTGGCGTTTGATAGTAACAAGGCGCTTGCTCAAGATAAGCGCAAGCCTACAGCCATTTCAAAGGAACAAGCTAAGGTACGATTGAAGAAAATCAGCAATCGTGGGGTTACGGTCTTCTATCCCAATTATATTCCCGCGCGTTTCTCGCTGGTCTCTGCCAAGAGGGTCTCGGACTCTGAGTGTCCAAACCTTGATTATAATTTGGAGTTTTGCGATAAGAACCGCCTCTGTTTTTCCATCGAATCGGCATGCGGGGGAATTGGCGACGGTCCTGAGGGAGATAAAACATTGACGGGGATGTCGAGGTTTTTTGGACGCTTCCATATCTACCGCTTCAACCCAGGCTCTGATGGAAATGACACTAACTTGGTTTATTTCCTTAGCCAATGGTGGAAAGACCAGAAGATGGTGATTGCGGAAAAGAAAGGTCTTTCCCCATCTCGAAATAGCGGCAGGTATCATCACTTCTTAGGGCATGGAGTCACTGACAAGGAAGCCGTAGCCATCGTCGAATCTTTGATGCCTTTGAAATGAGATTTGCAAACCGATATTGATTACTTAAAAGCGCGAGTCGCCCATTTCTCATCTCTGCAGAAAAATCACCGCCGAAGCCATAACTCTAAACCGCGCACCAATCATTTATAGCAACTAAATTTCTGCGTCTTCGATCATTGGTTGTTAGGATTATTCTTTTCTTTATCAGTTGAACTTTTGTCTTGATCTTTATCCTTTGCGCTCTTGACCGAAACGGCGTAGTCATCGTTCTTGCGTTTTGACACACCCAGTTTTTTCAGCGCGTGTGCCGAAGGCAGCCCGGATGGGTGAAGCTTGTTCGCTTGTTGATACTGCTTCATTGCCTGCTTGGTGGTGTCATCATAAACGCCCGTTGCTTCGCCTTGAAAGTAACCTGCTTTTAATAAAGCGTTTTGAATTTCGATGACTCGTTCCAGCACTATACCGGAAGTTCGCGGAGCAGGCGCTGGAGTCGGAGCAATGTATTGAGTATGGGTTGATTGAGTCGTGATTGGTTGCGCGTCTTCGTCGCCTACGTGAAGCGGTGCCTCTTCTCTGACTTTTAAAGCTTCTTCATTTCTTGAAGGATTGTAGCTTGAACGGGCGACGTAGCTACGACTGCGCCGAGAATATCTGCCGCGCCCTCGCCTTGTTTCTTTTGCCAATTGTGTGCGTTCACGGCGCGATAATTTTTTGCTCCCGCGTTTGGAAATTTCATGTCGCCCTTTGCGCGACACCTCTTTTTTGCCGCGCTCCGCTTTTGAGCTTTTCCCGCGTACAACTTTTCCGCGTGATGATTTTTTAGATGATGATTTTTTTGCAGACGCAAATTGCGCGTTGGCGATCAATAAACAAAACAGGGTTACGCAAATGCAAATCAATCGAAACAGCTTATTCATAAAATCCCCTTGATGATGTTCTGCGGATTGTTTCTACGCGGTTTATTAATATTACTTTTATTTTTATAGGTAGATGGAGAAACAAGCCGCGTGCATTATAGCACGTGCTCAATTGTTGCTATCAAGTCATATCTGAATTTCTTAGACGGTCTGCTTGTCTCATATTGGCCTGTGGACTATTGTATTTGGTCTGTTGGGAAAAAAAAATAATGATAAGCGGCTTTAGAAAATTGCGATAAGTATGGAGTTACAAAGCGAAGAATTGATTATTTTGGACACCGATCCAAAGGCTACTGACCCGCGAATATCTTTTGCAGTTCGGTTGGGGCAAGCCTTGCACAGATACGGAACTTCTACGCACAGGCTTGAGGAGATGATGAATCTGGTTTTGCAAAAGCTTGGCTTAGACGGACAATTTTTCGTTACGCCGACAGGTATTTTCGCCTCATTCGGGTCGCCCGAAGAACATCGCACAAGTCTGATTCGGGTTGAATCAACGGAGGTTGATTTAGGCAAACTTACGCTTCTGGATAAGCTGGTCAATCAGGTAATCAAGGGCGAAATCAGCGTGGAAGAAGGTTCCGTGCAAATCGAAGAGATACTGGATTCAGCGCCGCGTTATGGCGCATTTCTGACCACCATCTGTTTTGCACTGGCGTCAGGCTCTGCGTCGCGTTTCCTTGGCGGGGGCTGGCGTGAAGCGCTTGTCACGACAGCAAGCGGCTTGGTTTTAGGTTGTCTGGCGTTGTTGATGGGACGTTTCAAACACACGGATAGAGTATTTGAGCCGGTCGGCGCGATGGTTTCTGCCATCGTGGCAATGGTGATCGCGCAGTTTTTATCTCCGTTTTCGATTTACATAGGAACCCTTGCAGGGTTGATTGTGCTGGTGCCGGGTTTGACGGTGACGATCGCCATACGTGAATTGGTGACGCGCAATCTGGTTTCCGGTACGGCGCGATTGATGGGGGCTCTGCTGATGTTTTTTCAAATCGGTTTTGGGGTGGCGATAGGATGGAAAATTGGCAGACTCTTGTCCGACGCTTCCATGCTTGCGAAACCGAGACCGCTGCCGTATTGGACGTTGTGGGTGGCGCTGACGATTTCGCCGATCTGTTTTGCTGTGTTGTTTCGCGCACAGCCGCGCGATTTCTTATGGATTATGTTGTCGTGCTGGTTGAGTTTCAGCGGCGCGCGTATGGGAGCCGCCTTGCTCGGTCCCGAATTGGGCGTTTGTGTAGGGGCAATTTTAATCGGCGCAGGCAGCAATCTCTACTCGCGGATTTCGCGTCAACCTGCGGCGATAACTCTTGTGCCGGCTATGATGCTATTGGTTCCGGGCAGCATAGGTTTCGGCAGTCTCGCCAGATTCATCGAAAAAGATGTGGTGTCGGCGGTCGAGACTGCCTTCAGCATGATGTTAGTCGCAGTCTCTTTAGTAACCGGATTATTGATAGCCAACGTCATCATGCCGCCGCGCAAAATTTTGTAGCGTTGGTAATGGGAAAATAGTGTGTTGATGATTAGCTCAAAAAGTAGATCCAAATCGGCCTAAAATCCAGCAGTTTTTTACCGTGCGAAAGCCTTGCGCATTGTGCCCGGAAATCTTAAAGAATCCACCCTATTCTTACCAATATTTTTCACATTCATTGATTTTGGGTAATTTCAATTCTTTGGGAATAGATAACAAAAAGAGATACAAGATGTTTCCTGCATTTAATGCAAAGTTAAGCGGCTTCGCTCGTTCATGAATAATAAATGAAACAACTGTTTTTGACCTTATTGTTTTTATTACCTGCTCAATCCATCTTGGCGCAGGCCTCCTCGTCTCACGCAGGCCACACAAATGATATTTTGGCGGTCAAATTCAACCCTGACGCTACTAAGTTGATTTCATATTCAGCCGGCGATGGCTGGTTTTGCCTTTGGGAAGTCAAAAGCGGCAGTCTGCTTTGGAGAACTAAAACAGAATTTATTCAGAAGGCCAACGAATATTATACACTGACTAGTTTTGCGTTTAGTCCCTATGCGAATTTAATTGCTTCAGGTAGCGGGAACGGAACTATCCAACTTTGGGATGCGAAAACAGGAAAGCTTGCTTGGAGAGTTGACGCGCATAAGGATAGCGTCACAGCAGTTGAATTCAGTCCAGATGGAAAAACTATTGTTTCGGCTGCTTCACCAAAGGAAGGTGAGGATGAAATCAAAATCTTGCGTGTCGAAGACGGACAAACCATCAGGAAGATTGAAGGAAATCCTTGCACAGTCATTGCAATGACGTTTGACAAGAATAGAAAACTCTTGAGAACTGGAAATCTCGGTGGAAGTGTTTCGGAATGGAACTTGGAAACTGGAAAACAAAACAATCCTGCATCCACTAAACCTTGTCGGGTACGGCGCACCTATGAATGGGAAACCTCTTTCACGCCTGATTTGAAAACCTCCGCTACGCGCACAGAGGAAAAGGAACTTACCCTAACAGATACGCAAACAAACACCGTCAAGAAGAAACTTCAAGTCGAATCGCATCGAGTTTATTCAAGATTTAACGTGGACGGCAATAAGTTGGTCGTAAGGGGTTATGAGGGATTTACTTTCTACAATCTAGCGACCGGCGAAACACTAAAGATTGATGAGTTTTCTCGGACTGGCTCAACGATTGACTTGAGCCGAGATGGCAATCTTTTTGCTGAAGGCGGAAGTTGGGGCAATGCGTCAATTAAAATCACAGAAACTGCTACAGGCAAATCTCGTTTCATTGATGGTCGTTCAAGTGGACAACGCATATCATCTTATGAACCGGGCGAGTTGGAAATTCGCTTGAACAAAGAAAAAAAGCAAAGACAAGCCATATTAGGTGAAGCGAAAGCACGCCGAGACAAACAAGCAGCGATTGATACAGCGAAAATCAGAAAACAGGTTTACATTACCTTTGAGCATTACGGTGATATGATAGACCCAGGTGAACAAAGAATGGTTGAGTTAGATGAGCCGAATAAAAGCAAAGTGAAAAAATCTGCCAAAGATGCCAACGCTGTTTGGTTGCGGCTTCACAATGATTCTCCACTTCCTATTGAGATTCCGACTCAAAGTATGTACCTTCCAAACCCAAAATGTTCTTACGAATTATCAAACGGCAAGAAAATCTTAGGTCTATGTGACGATCAAGAAATTAGCATCTGGCACGGATTGGAAAACAAGGATGGTCGGCGGATTCCATTTGGTTTTGATTTTGGCTCAAGCTCGAAATTACTGCCGAAGACATCGGTTCTCTTCGCTATCCCGCCGGAAGTTTTGAAAAACAATAACGCTATTCGTTTCAGATTTACTTTTCAGAAGGAAACTGATGAGAACAAACTCGAAGAATATGGAACGGATATGGTCTTGAGATTCAAAGAATCTGATTTGACGAAAACATCAAAGGGTAAATACAAGCGGGATTAATAAAAAGTGGTAAGCCAGGTTCCCATAACCGCTCCCTAACGACGATCTTGACCGAAGCGCGCTTGGTCATCTTAACCGTTAGAAATTTAGTAGACAAAATAACCAAGGTGTCCTATTTGGTATTACGCAGAATAACTAAAGTGCTGAGTCGCAGAATAGAAAAACATCAAATTCCTTAGAGTTTCTTGCTAATAATGAAACCCTTCTTTTGCTGTTATGCACAGTGGCTAATTCTCTCAACTATGCCGTAATCTTATCCGATACAACGATTTTGGGTAATCCTAACCCCACACTCTAAAACGAGAGCACCAACACACAGTTATCCCACCACCTAGCGTTGACGCTTTTTTTAACCTAGTGGTAAGCTTGCTTATCCATAACTAAGGCGCGGCATGTGCCGCGTTTTCTATTCATAAAATCAACCTCTCAGCGGAGCAACCATTAAAAAACATGGCATTATTTTGGAAACGTAAAAAACCAAACGATATTATTACTTTAGGACTACATCGCGAAGCGACGGAAGAAGAGAAGAAGATAGCCGAACGCAGAGACCAGGGGCCTGACGCTGACTTTCTAGAGAAATTCCAGGACGCGGTTGCCGCTACACGCGAAAACATCGCTGATAAACTCGATGCGGTATTTGCAGGCAAACGCGAAATTGACGCCGACGTTTTGGATAAACTCGAAGAAGCCTTAATCGGTGCAGACATCGGTGTACAAACATCGCTAGACATCATTGATAAAGCTCGCAAACAAGTGCAACGTCAACAACTCAACGATGTTGATGAATTGAAGCGCTTAATCAAAGAAGAACTATTCGCCATACTCGACACCGCAGGGCGCAATCGTCAGCAGGGAACCGTCGCCTCCGAAACCGAAGTTCCGCTCGACATCAAACCGTATGTGATAATGGTCGTAGGCGTAAACGGGGTTGGCAAAACGACGACAATTGGTAAACTCGCTCATCGCATCAAGAGCGAAGGCAATCAGGTGTTGATTTGCGCTGCCGATACCTTTCGCGCCGCAGCCAATGATCAACTGGCAATCTGGGCAGAACGTTCGGGTGTCCCCCTGATTCAACAGAAACCTGGCACAGACCCGTCCGCCGTTTTGTTTGATGCAATCAATGCGGCGAAAGCTCGTGCCGCAGATGTCTTGATTGTTGACACCGCAGGCCGCCTGCACACGAAGTTGAACTTGATGCAAGAGCTTGAAAAGATGCGTCGCATAGCGGGTCGTGAAGTTCAACAAGCGCCGCACGAAGTCCTTTTGATTATTGATGCGGTGACCGGGCAAAACGGGCTTGAACAGGCGAAACAATTTTCCAAAGCGATGCCCGTCACAGGGCTTGTGCTTACGAAGTTGGACGGCACAGCAAAAGGTGGCATCGTCATCGCAATCGCCAAAGAACTTGGAATACCGATTCGCTACGTTGGCGTGGGCGAGCAGATGAATGATTTGATAGAGTTTTCGGCGGAAGCCTACCTCAATGGCCTGTTTAAATAGTGAATAGTGAATAGTGAATAGTGGGGAAATCAATTTTAAAAGATAAGAGTTATGCTTTTGCTATAAGGATTGTGAAACTACATCAGTTTTTGTGTGGAGAAAAGCAAGAGTTCGTTTTAAGCAAACAGTTGCTACGTTCAGGGACTGCGGTTGGCGCGCTTGTCAGAGAGGCAGAATTTGGGCAGTCCAAGCCAGATTTTAGAAGCAAGATGAGTATTGCTTTGAAAGAAGCAAACGAAACAGAGTATTGGTTGAATCTGCTAAAAGACACAGGATACTTGAACGAGAAAATGTTTCAAAGCATCTGTGATGACTGCATTGAACTCATCAAACTTTTAATAGCGACGGTTAAGACAACGAAAAATGAAATGTGAACAATGAATCGGTGTGGATTCACTATTCACTATTCACTATTCACTATTCACTATTCACTGAGGTGCTATGCCAGAAAAATTCTGCGCGACCTGTGGAGGACCAATTAACCTGGCGCTTGCAAATTGTCTGCATTGCGGAGCGCGAGTCGGTACGCTGTTCTCTGAAACCGTTACCCCTGTTGAAAACAGTCCGAAAAAACGACGGGTTGCACAACCTGCTTCGCCATTTCAGGAGTTTGAAAAAGCCAAGAGTCGCGCCAACAACTCTCTGATACTTTCGCTCGGAAGTTTTATTTGTCCGGGCGTAGGACTCCTGTTAGCGGCGGCGGCGGTTATGATGGGACTTTCGGCGCGCCGCGTCTACGTGCAATCAAACCTTGAGGAAGGGCGGGGCACAGCGACTGCGGGAATCATCATCGGCTTCATCAGTTTAATCGCGCAAGCGTTTTACCTGATTTATTTTCTAAAAGCGGGCTTCACCTTTTAGAAAACTGCGGCTGGATTTCAATCACTCGCTTCACCTGAAACTCATTTAACGCCTTTTATCAATGTAGCCATAATCGAAATGTTAAAGCTTCCTTCGTATCTTTCCCGGTCAATAATCGAAATGATTTCATCTCGCACTTGCTGCTGCTTCGCTTCGGGAACGATAGCGAGCCAGCGGTCAAGAAAGAGGTCTTTTATCAATGGCGATTCGAGAAAAGCTTCCGCTGTTTCAAAATCGAAATCTTCCTGGCTCACGAAACTCACGATCTGGCGAAGCTTTACGCGTTTTGCAATCGCTTCGGCATCAGTTACCGTGAGGCGTTCGTTAATCAAAATTTCCAGTTTGGTCAATAATTCGTCGGCTAGTTCTGCATTGAGCAAGGCTTCCCAAAAGATTGAGAAGAACTCATCGAAGCTCCCGTGTGCAGCCAGTTTTAAAACGACAACCGCATCGTATTCGGCTACGCGAATCATCTCCGCAAAAGTTTTTTCAATTTGATCCGTTGGCGACATTGACACGTCGCCGATCACCGCATCGAAATCATTGTCGGAAAATCGTAAATCGTAATCGTCGCTTTGTTCAAAGGTCACGTCGTCCTGCTTTTTGATGAGCGCTTTCGCACGCGCTAGTTCTAATCTATCCGCGTCTGAGTCAACCCCTATGACATCGCCTCTGCCGCGCAATCGTTCGGCAAGTTCTATAGCGTATGCACCGGTGCCGCAATTGACATCCAATATGCGCCCTTCCACAGGCAGTTTAATATGCTGGTCAATCAGGGCATCGAATCTTTCTCGCCAGAATGGCGCAATCAATAAATCGTAACGATAAGCTAATTCCTTTTCTTGATTCATAGGACAAGTTTCTGATTTTTCGCTTCAATTTTGCAAGCGCTGGAAGAGTTCGAAATATTGATTTTTGGACTATGATTTACCTATTGCGAAAATGAAACTACGCGCGCGGACTGGACTCATCAGGCAATCTGCTTTATTTTCTTCGGGAACAGTGGAGCCATCAAAGGCTGAGTTGAATCGTTGCCATGGTCACGCGGTTCAACCAATGAAGAAGCCCCCAAGGAGTAATTCACATGAATAAATTCATCAGGCGACCCATTAGTGTTTTCGGTTTCCATAAACAGATTGTGGTTTTGCTGGCGTTTGCTTTTTTCGTTTCGGCGAGTGCTTTGGCACAACAGAAGCGCGCCTTGACGCAAAGCGATTTTGATAGCTGGCGAAGCATTCAAGGGCAGATCATTTCGCGCGATGGCAAGTTCGTAGCCTATGCGGCAGTGGCACAGGACGGCGACGGCGAAATCGTTGCGCGAAACATCGCTACGGGCAAAGAGTGGCGCACTTCGCGAGGTGCACAACCAACCTTTGTTCCTGCTCCTGCGGGCGCTGAAGGCCCGCCGCCGGTTTTTGGCGCGAGACTCTTTATTACTGCTGACAGTCGTTTCGCTGTCTTTCAAATCCTGCCGACAAAAGGCGACACAGACAAAGCCAAAAAGGAAAAGAAGAAGCCTGAAGATATGCCGAAAAACGCTTTGGGCATAATGGATTTGACCACAGGCGAAGTTACCCGCATCGAGCGCGTGAAAAATTTTCAAGTGCCGGAAGATGGCGCTGGATTCCTGGCTTATTTACTGGAGCCGAAAAAAGAGGAGAGAAAACCTGAAGGCGGCTCAGCCGCCGTTTCTGCACCGCCCGCAGCGCCATCTGCGAATGATAAGAAGAAGAAAGAGTATGGCTCTGATTTGGTTTTGCGAAACTTGAAGGATCAAACCGAACGCTCATATGCGGATGTTCTGGAATACACCTTGAGCAAAGACGCCAAGCATTTATTATATGCCGTATCTTCAAAGAAAGAAGATACGAATGGCGTTTATGCAGTCACAACCGCAGGCACAGATGCTGCCGCTGCATTGCTCACAGGCAAAGGGAAATTTTCGAAACTCTCCTGGGATGACAAACAAACGCAGATTGCATTCGTCAGTGATCGCGACGATGCGTCAGCGGCACAGCCTAAATTCAAGCTCTATCACTGGACACGCAACGCGGCGACGGCTGCGGAAATCGTTTCCACCGCTTCGCCGAATTTTCGCCAGGGCTGGGTCGTCAGCGAGAAAGGCAACCTCACGTTTTCGCTCGACGGCGCAAAACTTTTCTTGGGTATTTCACCTGCGCCAGAGCCCGAAAAAGACGATGACACGCCCGCTGATGAAAAAGTCTTAGCCGATTTATGGCATTACAAAGATGATTAC
>JANMSG010000630.1:0-9017 GCA_031389065.1 Acidobacteriota bacterium
ACGATAACGGTTTCATGATTTGGAAGCATAATTGTAAGCGACGATTATATGAGTGCGGATGCCGACGCGCAAACTAAGCCTGATTCAACAAGGCAAGAAAGCTCGTCAATTTTTGCGGCAGAGGCGATGCAAATTTCAACAACTCGCCGGTTGTCGGATGATGAAATTCCAATTGCGCCGCGTGAAGGAAGTGACGACCAAGCACGCGCACTTGCTTTTTCATCTTCGCATTCTGAACGGAGTTGTCGCGTCCCATTCCGTAAAGCGTGTCACTGACTACAGGATGACCGATGTGCGAAAGATGAACGCGAATCTGATGGGTGCGCCCGGTCTTAATCTGCACCTTCAATAAAGAGAATTCCGTGTAACGCTCAACCACTTGAAAAGTCGTGTGGGCGTACCGCCCAGCGCCGCCTTTGAGGACTGCCATGCGTGTGCGATTGTGCGGACTGCGCCCAATGTGCGCTTCGATGTCGCCAGGACTTTGTGAGACGCGCCCATAAACCAGCGCCACGTACATCTTAAAGACTTTGCGGTCGTGGAATTGTTCTGAAATTTTCGTGTGCGCCGCATCGTTTTTCGCAACGACTAATAAGCCGGAGGTATCTTTGTCTATGCGATGAACAATGCCCGGACGTATGCGCCCTGCCGTGCCCGATAGCGCGTTGAAGTGATAAACGAGCGCGTTGGCAAGCGTTCCCGTTTCAATCCCTGCGCCCGGATGCACAATCATTCCGGCAGCTTTATCAACGACGATGAGGTCGTCGTCTTCGTAAATAATTTGCAGCGGAATCGGCTCTGCAAGTATTTCGACGAGTGGCGGTTCAGGAAAATCTATATCAATCTGGTCGCCGGCGCGAAGTTTATAGCTGGGTTTTACGGCGTGTTCATTGATCAACACATCGCCATCTTCGATAGCCCGTTGAATGCGTGTGCGGCTTACATCTACAAGTTGCGAGGCGAGGAATGCGTCTAATCTTTTTCCCGCCTCTTCGTTACTCGTGGTAATTTGCTGAATATCCATAATCAAACCGCAGAGACACAGAGCAAATAAATTAATCCCTTATGTCACTGTAGTGAATCAATTTATAATTACGAAACCTGTGCGGCGACATTTTTTTGCGGGGTGATTTTTTTATCCGTTGCACGTCGCCCGTAATAAATCATCAGAGCGACACCGAGCGGAAACATCACAATCGAAATCAACTGCGAAGTTGAAAGCCCTAAGAACGAACCGCGCGGGTCGTCGCGCCAAAATACAATGATGAAGCGAATCACCGAATAGATGATGAAATAGGCGAAGATAATCTGTCCGTCAAACTTCTTGCGTTTCCACATCCACAAGAGCGCGCCGAATAACACAAGGTTTGCAATGGCTTCGATCAACTGCGTGGGAACGAGCGCAACATCGAAAGGAACGCCCGTCAATTCGCTGGCTTTTTCCGTAAATGTGACGCCGATCCAGGAAGTGGTAGGTTTGCCCCAACAACACCCTGCGGAAAAACAACCGAGTCGTCCGATCGCGTGACCTACGGCGATGCCCGGCGCGAAGGTGTCAGCGGTTTTGCGCCAGGGCAAATGCCAACGTCGCATGAAAAAGATGCTGACCAAGACAGCGGCTACGAAACCGCCGAAAAAAACTCCCCCTGAACGCAAAAAATCGAGCGACAGAACGCGCATCAAATCGCCTTTAAAATCGCTCCATTCCGTGATGACCATCAGCAGTTTAGAGCCCAGCAACGAAGCGGCGATCAGGTAAAGCCCTAAGTCGTAAATCCTGTTTTTGGGCAAGCCGTCGCTTTCGGCAAGCTTTGCCGCCAGCCACAACGCGAGAATGAAGGAGATTGCCAGCAACAGCCCATAAGTTGAAATCGGAATGTCTAGTCCGGGTATTCTAAAAAGCTCTGGAAACATCTTTACTCCTGCCCGTTTGAAGTTGCGCTCGGTTACAAACCTGACTGGCTCTCTCGCTCAGGGGTTATCAATTCGGTTTCTGATTCGCGGACCGCTTCATCGCCTTTCGGCGGCGAAGCAAACAACAATTCGATAGCCATCAATGACGCGCCGATGGTGATAGCCGTGTCCGCCACGTTGAAAACGGGAAAATGCCAATCGCGATAATAGAACTCCAGAAAATCTACCACGCGCCCCATCCTCACGCGGTCAATAAGATTGCCCGCAATGCCTCCGGCAAGCAGAGCAAGCGCCCAAAGCAATAGACGATCTGACGCGGGCGCTCGCATCATGTAATAGACGACAATAAAGATAGCTGTCACAGAAATGGCTACCAGCGCCCATTTCACGTTCATTGTGCTGAGCATGCCGAAAGCGATGCCCGGATTTTCCGTGTAGCCCAAGCTGAAGAAGCCTTTGATGACGACGATCTCGCCACCTTCGCCAAGGGTTCGCGTGACCCAATATTTCGTGAACTGGTCAAGCGCAATCGCCAGGGCAGTGATCATCAGATACCAAGCCTTGCTTGCGGGGTTTGCTATGCGAATTGCCTGTGAACTCATCAAGCTTGTTTCCTTCCAAATTTAGGGATGAAGATTCGGGTCTTCAACCGTTAGCCCTTCAGCGCGAGCTGCGTTGTTTAAATTGACATCAGCAGAAACAAAAATCAGCACGGGCAGTTGAAGAGAAATGCGGGTTTCATTAACCTGCAAAGCGGCGGCTAATTGTATTGCATCGTAACCGCGCAGAGCATGTGCTTGCAAAACTGAAACGGCTTTTTCAATCAGCGATTCATTCACATCTGATACGCTGTACTGCTTCGCGAAGTCATATCGAAGTTCTGATATTCTACTCGTGGCATCTGATGAGGCAATCACTCCTTCGCGCAGTTTACGTGTAATTGCAGAGACAACTTCTACTTCGGTAATGCTTGCCATATAAATCGTATTGCCGACGCCAGCGTCAGTAACACTCAATATCCAAATTGACCCTGCCTCATTGGTGTAGCGCTTGACGAGAGCGCTGCTATCAAAGAAGTAGGCATCCACTTAGTGACGCTCCTCAATAATAATTTCAGATAGCGGTTTGCCTTTGACTTCCAGTAATTTGCGGTTTTCATAAGGCGTTTTATCTACAACCCGCGATGGAATGCTTCTAATTATTCCTTTGGCTACAAGGATTTTTTGAAATTCTTCCTCTGTCACCAAAGGCTTCAACTCATTCGTTTCATTTTTCTCTGACTTGGATTCATCTGCTAAAGAGTTGAGCAACTCGCGCACTTTTTGTTGATCATCGGCAGTCAAAGCCTTCACCTCTTCTAAAACCTGCTCTAATGTTGATGAACTCATACTGCTCCCCATCCTTCTTCGACCTGTTGCACACAACGCGCATCAAGCGTCGGGTATCGCCCGTCTTGCCCGACCGTAACCGACCAGTTCCAACAGCGTTCGCATTTTGTGCCCGCTGCGTGCTCTACTTCCACTGCTAAAGTATCGCTTTCCGATTGCTGTAACACAACCTCTGAAACGATGAACAAAGAAGCCAATTGCGCTTCATACTTCTTGAGTAAAGCGAAAGTCTCGCCGCCAACCTTTACCGTAACTTTCGCTTCCAGTGAGCTACCAAACATCTTTTCGTTGCGCTTCTCTTCAAGAGATTTTTGCACGCTTGAGCGAACCTCAAGAAACTGATCCCAGGTTGCCAATAATTCCGCTTCATCTGCGCGCGCTTCGGTGTTTGGGAATTCAACCATGTGAATAGACGCTTCGCGCTTCCCCTGTAAGTTTTCCCAAATCTCGTCAGCCGTAAAAACCAGTATGGGAGCCAGGAGTCGCGCAAACTTATCTACGATTTCGTAAAGCGCAGTTTGTGCGCTGCGTCTGTCCAGAGATTTCGGCGCAAAGGTATACAGTCGGTCTTTCAAGATATCGAAATAGACAGCCGAAAGCGTCACCGTCGTGTAGTTATAGAGCGCGTGATAAACCGCCGTGTAATCAAATCGCCTGTACGCTTCGATAACTTTTCTCGCTACTTCATTCGTCGCTGCTAACGCCCAACGGTCTATCTCGAACATCTCTTCGTAAGCGACAGCGTCGGTTTCAGGATTGAAATCGCTGATGTTTCCTAATGCATGACGCGCCGTGTTTCTGAACTTGCGATACGTATCAACCAGTCTTTTTAGGATCTCATTTGAGAGGCGCACATCTTCTTTGTAGTCGGAAGACGCGACCCATAGACGTAAAATCTCCGCACCTAACGTATCCGAAACCTCGTTGGGCGAGATGGCGTTGCCTGTGGATTTGTGCATAGCTTTGCCTTGACCGTCAACCGTCCAGCCGTGCGTGATAACGGTTTTGTAAGGCGCTTGACCGTGTGCGGCAAGTCCCACCATCAAAGACGAATTGAACCATCCGCGATACTGGTCAGGACCTTCTATGTAAACATCTGCGGGCCAAGGCAAATGGCGTTCACGTTCGAGTACGGCAAGCGAAGACGAACCCGAATCGAACCACACATCCAGAATATCCGTCTCTTTCGTGAAGTTCTTGCTGTTGCAAGCGGGGCAGGCAAAACCTTCGGGCAACAAATCTTTCGGCTCTAGCCAGTACCAGGCATCGGCGGTCTCTTTCTCGAAGACTGCCGCTACGTGGTCTATGACTTTCGGGTCGGCGATGGTTTCGTCACAACCTTTGCAATAGAAAGCTGGTATCGGAACGCCCCACAGTCTTTGCCGCGAAACGCACCAATCGGGACGCGCCACAAACATATTGTGCATACGCCCACGCCCCCAGGTCGGCAGCCAATTTACCTTTTCGATTTCGTGCAAAGCCGATTCACGAAGCGAAGTTTCGCCTGTCGCTTTGTTGTCCATAGAGATGAACCATTGCGGAGTGGCGCGGAAAATCAGAGGTTTTTTGCAACGCCAGCAATGCGCGTAACGATGATTGTAATCTTCTGCAAAAAGTAGCGCGCCGCTTTCGCGCATGAACTCTACGATGATTGGATTAGCGGCGAAAACTTTTTGTCCGGCGAAGTGTTCGACCTCTTTGGTAAATCGCCCGGCGTTATCAACGGGACAATAAACCTCTTTGCCTTTCGCTTGCCCGGAGACCGCGCCAGCCTCGCGCAGTTCGGCATAAATTGGCTCGAACTCTTCCTGATACTGCTGGCAAATCAAATAATCGTCGTGACCGTGGCCCGGTGCCGTGTGAACCAAACCGGTTCCGGCTTTGCTGGAGGACTTCTTCGATTCGTCTATCTCTTCTTCGTCCGTTGCTTCGCCGCCTAAGGTGACGTGTTCGCCAAGCATTAATAAAGACGGGCGATTGATCCAGGCGTGACGCGCCTGAAGTTTATCTAGCAGGGCACCTGAAAATGTCGCGACAACTGCGGGTTCGCCAAGTCCGCACTTCTGTGCGACTGAAGCAATCAGGTCTTCGGCGACTATGTAAATTTCATCGCCGACATCTATCGCCGCATAATCAAATTTCGGATTGACCGCAATGCCTAAGTTCGCAGGCAACGTCCAGGGCGTCGTCGTCCAGATTAAAATGAACACCGGTTTGTTAAGTCTAGAGTCTGGAGTCTGGAGTCTGGAGTCTTCTCCTGGGCTGACTACTGCCGGCTGCGTACTGCCTGCTATCCTATTCTCAAGTTCCGCCACTTGGTCAGCAGGCAGCGGAAATTTCACATAGACCGAAGGGCTTGTGTGTTCTTTGTATTCGACCTCTGCTTCAGCCAAAGCGGTCTGATCGTTGATACACCAATAGACCGGACGCAAACCTTTATAGACATAGCCGCGTTTGACGAATTCACCGAACAGGCGCGCCGTCTCTGCTTCATAGGCGTGCGACATCGTCATATAAGGATTTCCCCATTCGCCGAGTATGCCTAGACGTTTGAAATCTCGCGTCTGCGATTGTAAGGCCTGAGAAGCATGGGTGCGGCAAGCCTGGCGAAATTCAACAGGGCTCATCTGCGCTTTCTTGATACCCTTTTTGTCTAAGGCTTTGTCAACATGCTGTTCGATAGGCAACCCGTGGCAATCGTAACCCGGCACATAAGGCGCGTCATATCCGAGCATAGCGTGAGATTTCACGATAACGTCTTTGAGAATCTTGTTCATCGCCGTGCCGATGTGAATATCGGAATTGGCATACGGCGGACCGTCGTGCAAAACGAACATCGGGCGACCTCGACGAACCCGACGAATCTCTTCGTATAAATTCATGGCGTCCCATTTCGCTAAACGCTCCGGCTCTTTTTGATTGAGGTTTGCTTTTTGCGCAAAATCCGTCTTCGGCAAATTTATCGTTGCTTTTAAGTCTAAAGGTGTATCGGTTGACATCAGTCTTTCCTATTAGTGAAATTTCAATCTTACATGATTGCAAAAAGCGCTTGGCTCTCTGGCTAAGAGCCAAGCGCTTTTTTTGCAAGCTTCTTCGCCAGTTCGCAACTCTGCCACGCGCCTTGAAACGGGCTACAGCAGCCTGTTCCAAGGGCTCGGCTCGAAACCGGCTGGTGCGTCAAATAAACATTTCGTCGTCTTGATAAGCCTGATCAATCTGTTTGCGGCGACCAAATAAAACTTCCAGGCTGCGGCGCAGACCGGCGATCAAAGCCGCCACTTCGCGCACCGGTTCCAGCACAGACATTTGTACTTCCTGCGACGTATCATCTATGCGATTGCGTGTGCGAGTCAGCAGTTCGTCCGTCTCTAAGACCTGGCGTTGCAATGTTGAGTTGGTCAATTCAAGCGTTGCAGCAATCTGTTCCGCCTGTCGGCGCGCCAGGGTTGAAATCTCTTGCGACGAGGTTGATACCGCAACCGCAATGGCACGCGTTTCGACACTCACTTTCTCAAAGGTCTCTTTCGCCTGCAGGCTCAGTTGATCCACCGTCGTTTTGACATTGCTGACGGTAGCTTGGACTTGTTCAACGACAGGTCCGACCTTGCTGATTACAGGTTCAATTTTGGTCTGCAACGATTCGCTCAGTTCTTTGATCTTCTTGGCAACGCCGTAGAGTTTGATAAACACGACCGCCTGAATGATGAAAGCCAGTGTAATGACAACGGCTGCAACGGCAACGACGATATGAAAGGTTGGTTGATCCACAAGTTCTCCCTGCTCAAGAGAAGGCGTTACGGTTAGGCAAAAGGCGAAAGTAAAAAAGCAGAATGAGTTGAAGCCTTATTTCTTGCCTTTTCACTTCTATTTTTACTTTCGCCCTTTGCCTTTCCACTTATTACTTTTCTAATCAGGCTTCGTTACCTTCGATGGCGGCGCGCACAGCGGGTTCGCCCATCTTCTTTTTCTCTTCGAGGTAAGCCTGTTTGCCGGCTTCTATGGCTGCGGCAATCTGCTCTTTTTGACGCGAAGCAACATCGGTGACTACATCTGCGCCTTGCACCACTTTTTCACGGGCTGTGCCGTAAACTTCGCCGACTTTTTCGCGCGCCGTGCCGACCACATCGCTGACTTTTTCGCGTGCCGTGCCGTAGGTTTCAACGGCTCGTTCCCGACCTGTTTCATAGAGTTCGCCAGCGCGGCTGCCGATTTGGCGCGCCCCTTCATTGGCGGCATCTATCCCTTTTTTGGTGTAATCTGCGATATCATTTCTTAGTTCACTGCCTTTTTTTGGAGCAAATAATAAGGCGAGCGTAGCGCCTATGCCTGCGCCGATAAGCAAAAACGTCAATTTATCGGTTGCTGATGAATTATCTTCTCTCGTCATCTCTACCTCCTGCTAAGTGAATATTGTTATGCTTCAATGAGCAAACAATATAGCATTATAACTTCGCTGCATTCAATAAAACTTCAAGCATACAGTGGCAGAAATTTGCACTTTGTCGTTCTTATTAAGTCATTTATTTTATCGAAAAGAAACTCTACACACAGAAGTACCGCTGGAGTATAATGAGCCATTACGTTTTTGCCCATATACGGTTCTGCTAGTTTTCAGTAGATGACCTCGCTCAATAAAATCTAAGGATTCAGACATTGAGCAAAAGTAATCTATTCGCGTTTTGGCAGCCCGTTTCAGCGTTTTGCGTTGCGTTTTTTTTCAGCCTGACAGCCTTGCTTGTTTGGTTTAGCGCGACGCTCTTCATCGGATTCGTAGCCTCCCTGTTGCTTTCCTGCACAGTGCCACTGATACTTATCGCCCGCCAGAAAACCAAAGAAGCAGAAGCGGCAAAGGCAAGGTTCGCCAGTATCATCAATATGGCGCAAGATGCGATTATTTCCGTAGATGCCGAACATCGCATCACCCTGTTTAATCAAAGTGCGGAAAAGATATTCGGATTCAGTGCTCAAGAAGTGCTTCGGCAACCGATCGAAGTTCTCATCCCAGACCCTGAACCCCTGACGGCATTCAGACAATCAACAGATGTAAGGAATGGTTTTGGCAGAAGTGAAGTCTTCGCCAGGCGACAAAATGGCTCTACTTTTCCAGCCGAAGTTACGCTGTCCTGGGTCAATCTGGGAATCGCAGGAACACGCACCGTGATGCTGCGCGATATTACGCCTCGCAGACAAGCGGAAAAGATTTCAGCTTTTCTGATCTCTATTGTCAATTCATCCGAAGGCGCCATCATCGGCAATACGCTTGACGGGGTGATTGCAAGTTGGAATCGAGGTGCAGAAAAACTTTACGGCTATACGGCTGCCGAGGCGATCGGTAAGCCCATCTCTATGCTGGCTCCGCTCAATCTGAATTACGAACTTTCGAAACTTCTTGAACAGATCAAGCAAGGCATTCACATAGATCATTACGAAATGGTGCGCATCAGAAAAGACGGTCGTCGGGTTGATGTTTCGCTTACCGTTTCGCCAATCCGCGATTCGTCTGGCAAATTGATGGGCATGTCTACGATTGCGCAAGACATCACAGAGCGCAAACGCATGGAAGAACAATTGGCGCAATCTCACGAGGCAGCGCTTGAAGCAACGCGCTTGAAATCTGAGTTTCTTGCCAATATGAGTCATGAAATTCGCACTCCTATGAATGGCGTGATCGGCATGACAGACCTGCTGCTCGATAGCGATTTGACTCCTGCTCAG
>JANMSG010000660.1:0-4402 GCA_031389065.1 Acidobacteriota bacterium
TCGGCGCGCGTTCCTTCGGTCTGAGCTTCTCTTTTTCTATCACGATCTTGTTGCTTTTTTTCGCCACCATTTTTTCAACCTCTCAACTGTTACATGAGTTCGCAACTAAAATGTAACAAAACATTCATAAAATAAATATTGACAAGCAAATCCCACAGGAGTAAATTAGCGCGCGTAACCAACCAAGGTTATAGACTAAAGGTAGTATTTTTCTTCGCTAGCTTACATCAATATTGTAGATATTGCCTCACCTCAATCTCTTTTGACGATTTGAAGGCATTGTGAAACCAGCTTAAAAAACTTAGTTGTTGTCATAAAATCTTATGTCGGTCAAATCAAACGTATCATTGCAGGTTCAAGGCAAGAATCGTTCGATTCATGAATAAAAATGCACTGACAAATCATAAAAAGGTTTTGCTAATGGCTACATCAAATTCAACCTTCTCAAGCTAAGGAACAGGTAAAATTTAACTGATAACGATTGCTGTTTTGTCGCGTAGCGACAATTTGAGTGTAGCCGTGCGTTTCAACGCACGGAACGAGAAGTAACCGAAAGCCTTGTCGCGTGAGCGACAATTGAATAGGGTAGCTTTCAATCGTCGCTGACGCGACGCAATCCCTGAATTCTTTTAACCGTGGGTTTCAACCCACGGCTACACTCAAATTGTTGCTACGCGACATTCAAAAGGAACTTGTTACAACTTATTTTTTACACGTTCCTAAGCAAGTGGGAGACGAGACTCATTTTTTGAAAGCATCTTTGTAATTTAACTAAAGTGAATTGCCTAAAGATTCATCTGCAAAATTGTCTTGCAAGAAAGCAAGGACATGAATCAGGAAAACATAGGAAATATTTGAATAATCTCTAATCGTTTCTGCCGACGAATTACAGTTTCAACTCTTCCAATGAAGCGCCACTGTAATCCATTTTCAGCTTTCTCATTGTAGAGATGAGGAGTTGAGAGAGAGAAGCAAAACCGGACTTTACCTCACAAATAAACGCGGCTTCGGCTTGACGCAAAAGCGCGCGCTCTTCAGCGATCACTGTTAGTTGCCAAATTGCTAACGGCAATTTGAGTTACTTATTTCTTCACACTTTTCCGCGTCTTTACCACATTGGAAGGCACGGAACCTTAATCACTTTTTGAGGCTCGTTAGCTTTTGGAGACGAGCAATAAAGATTCCTTTTCAGGAGGTCAACAATGCCAATAACACCTACCTATCCCGGCGTCTATGTCGAAGAAATTCCCAGCGGCGTGCGGACGATTACGGGAGTGGCAACATCTGTAACGGCTTTCATAGGTCGCGCCAAACGCGGACCTGTCGATGAAGCGATAACCATAAACAATTTCGGCGATTACGAACGCATTTTCGGCGGTTTAGATTTGGATAGTTCGATGAGCTACGCGGTACGCGATTTCTATCTAAACGGTGGCAGTCAAGCAGTCGTCGTGCGCCTCTACAATGCCGATACCGGAGACCCCAATGCCAATCCGCCAGTTGCCGCAGCGAAAACAAAAAGTAAATTAACCATCGGACAGTTCACTTTAGAAGCGGCTTATGAAGGAAATTGGGGCAATTATCTGCGCGGCAGCATAGATACGAATGTTTCTGAAGAGGTTGCCACACGTATGAATGTAACCAAACAAGACCTGTTTAATCTGACGGTTCTTGACAGTGCGCCGGGTGGCACGACGGAAAAGTTTCTCAACCTTTCTGTGAAAGACAGCGCGCGACGCATTGATAAAGTTTTGCAAGCCGAATCAAGTTTGGTTCGTTGGAGTGGAGCTTGGCCTCCGAATCCGCTGCCAGCAATCAGCGCCAATGATGATAATTTGACAGGCAAAGAAAAAGATTTGGCGGATAAGGAGAAAGACCTGGCGGCGAAAGAGAAGGTCTTGACTGACGCGCAAAACGCCACTCCCCCTGTGCAGGCAACCATTGATGCCGCAAAGACCGCCAGGGACACGGCAAAGACTGCCAGAGATACTGCCAAAACGGCTGTTGATACGGAAAACTCGAACTCGAAGGCCTCCAATGGACTGCCTTTGAGCAAAAACAGCTTCACGCCTGCAAATGGCGAGGCGGATAAAAAAGGGTTATATGCGCTCGAACAGGTCTTCGCCAGAGATGGTCTCTTCAACATCCTCTGCATACCGCCTTACACCAGCAGTGATGGCGTAGACGTGGCGCTGGTTTCCGAAGCCGCCGCGTATTGCGAAAGGCGGCGCGCCATGTTACTGGTTGACCCGCCGCCGAATTGGAAGTCCAAGACCACAGCGAAAAACGAATTCTCAGACCCCGACGACAAAGTCGGAACGCGCAGCCGCAATGCCGCGCTATTTTTCCCGCGCATCACCAAATCGAACCCGCTCCACAATAATCAACTGGAAGACTTTGTGCCTTGCGGAACGGTGGCCGGAATCTTTGCCCGAACAGACACCCAACGCGGCGTTTGGAAAGCCCCTGCCGGGCTTGATGCCGCTTTGGTTGACGCGCCGAAACTCAGCGTGCCTTTAACCGATGATGAAAACGGCGAACTCAATCCTCTGGGCGTAAATTGTCTGCGAGCTTTTCCGGTTTACGGCCGCGTCGTCTGGGGGGCGCGCACCTTGCGAGGCGCAGATCAACTTGCCGATGAATATAAATACATTCCGGTTCGGCGAACCGCTCTCTACATCGAAGAGAGCCTGTATCGCGGTCTGAAATGGGTAGTGTTTGAGCCCAATGACGAGCCGCTGTGGGCGCAGATTCGCTTAAACGTCGGAGCCTTTATGCACAATCTGTTTCGCCAGGGGGCGTTTCAAGGCACGACTCCGCGCGAGGCTTACTTCGTCAAATGCGACAAAGAGACAACCACGCAAAACGACATTAATCTTGGCATCGTCAACGTCGTGGTGGGCTTTGCCCCGCTCAAGCCGGCCGAATTCGTAATCATCAAACTCCAGCAGATGGCTGGGCAAATCGAGGTGTAAAGGAGAAGGTTATGGCTCAATTCAGCGTCAACGCACAGCGTTTTGATCCCTATAAAAATTTCAAGTTCCGCGTCAAGTGGGACGGCAAATATGTTGCTGGAGTTAGCAAAGTCGGTATGCTCAAACGCACCACGGAAGTGGTTAAACACCGCGAAGGCGGCGACCCCAGCAGCAGTCGCAAATCTCCCGGACGAAGCGAATTCGAGGCTATTACACTGGAGCGCGGCGTCACGCACGACAAAGAGTTCGAACAATGGGCGAACAAGGTCTGGAATTTCGGTTCCGGTCTCGGCGCAGAAGTCTCGCTCGCAGATTTCCGCAAAGACATCATCATCGAAATGTATAACGAAGCGGGACAACTGGCGATTGCTTACAAAGTGTTTCGCTGTTGGGTTTCGGAATATCAAGCGCTATCGGATTTGGATGCCAACGCCAACGCCGTGGCAATTCAACACATCAAGTTGGAGAACGAAGGCTGGGAGCGCGATTACGAAGTGCCGGAGCCTGCGGAACCGACCTTCACTGAACCGGGTTAATCATGCGCGCATTATCTGCTGCGGAATTGCTACAGGCTTGGGAGCGCGGGTGCGGGCAAGCGTCATTTCAACGAGCTTTGATTCTGTTATCTGTGGCTTGCCCTGAGTTGACCACAGATCAGCTTGCGCAACTGAGCCTGGGTGAGCGCGATGCCCGATTGCTTGCCTTGCGCGAATTGACCTTCGGTTCGCAGTTGGTCAGTCTGGCCAATTGCTCTGCTTGCGGCCAGCCGTTGGAGTTTTCGTTCAAAGCAGAAGAGATTCGCGTGGTTTCGGAAACCGACAAAGTGAAAGAGTCTCGAGGCGTTTGCGACAGCGAAAACATCAAGCCACTGTCGATTCACCTGGATGAGTATGAAGTTCTCTTTCGCTTGCCGAATAGCGTTGATTTAGCCGCCATTGCCGATAGCCCCGACGTCGCTATGAGCCAACAAATGCTGCTGCAAAGATGCGTTTTGTCGGCACGATTCCTTGACGACGAAATCAACGCCTCGCAATTGCCTGCGGAAATACTTGAGGCAATTTCTTCGCGCATGGATGAAGCAGACCCACAAGCCGATGTGCAGTTGAATCTCTCCTGTTTGCAATGCGGGCACCTCTGGCAGGCGGTTTTTGATATTGAGTCGTTCTTCTGGACGGAGCTGCAAGTTTGGGCGGAACGTTTGTTGAGAGAAGTCCATCTACTGGCGCGCGCTTATGGTTGGCGCGAAGCGGACATCCTGGCGATGAGCCCATATCGGCGGCAATTTTATTTGGGGATGGTAAATGGATGAGCAACTACCTTCAAAATCTGATCGCTAAAAGCTTCAACCATGCAGAAGTCGCCCGTCCGCGATTGGCGTCAATGTTTGAGCCGCTTGCGCCGAGCGCGGCAACGGCGTTTGGTGAAAT
>JANMSG010000717.1:0-1848 GCA_031389065.1 Acidobacteriota bacterium
CTGTTTTAAAAGTCAGGGAGTAAAAATAGGCTCAATGATTTCAAAGGACTTACGGAAGTGAGCAAAACATAATTTGGGTCGTTTCTTGCCTGTAAGTGCTGGAAATTCATTCAATCTATAACTTTTAAAACAGCTTCTAAGCCCCAAAGGTACCGGTAACTGTCGAGTCTGCGGTGCACACGAATCAAAGCCCGCTGGTTTCCCGTGAGTTCTTAGCACTAGACTTCCGCAGACTGGACAGTTACCGGTACAAGGAAAACCCTTTATTTTTGTTGCCCGATGTCAACATGGATAACCTTGAGCTTAGCGATAGATATCTGGATTGCTCTTCTTTTGCTCCCATTCAATCGTGTCAATGTTATGAGGGTCGGCGGCAAAAATTTGTTCGGTGAGGAAATCCGTGCTGACGGTGGGGTTGACGCTTATCGAATACAGAATGGTTCCGAGTTGCTTATCTTCATCTGCCAGGTCAATCTTACGCAATTCCGCTTGAATACGGCGCTTCTTAAATATGTGTTTTAGAATTCCATCCGTCTTTTCCACCTCACGGGATTTCACTTTTAATTCCAGCGTGCGGAAAACCTGTTTGGCTTCGTAAGACTCAAGGATCAACAGCAAAAGCATAATAAAAACGGTAAGCACCAAAGCGATTTCCCAGCGTCCGACGCCCGCCGCTAAACCGATTCCGAGACATGCCAGTAGCACACTGGTCTCTTTCGGATCACGAATATTTGTGCGGTATCGCACCAGAGAAGCCGCCGCGAACATGCCAAAAGCGCGAGCCGCATTATCCGATACAATCATCATCATCGCAGCGGCAACCACCGAGAGCAGAATTTGCGTTTGTGCAACGTAGGGATTGGCTTGAAAGGCTGCAAGTTTTCTACGTGGACGAAAAGCCACTGCCGCAGATAAGAGAGCCGCCAGCAAAAAATTGATACTCAGTTTTACGACTCGCACCGGTAAATCTTCCTGCGCTCCATCCGACGGGCTTGCAAAATCAAAGAGTCTGGAGAAGAAGGGTTGGTTAGTATTGCCTTGCTGCCTGTTGGCATTGGTTGCGCTTGTGTCAGGGCGAGCGCTCCTTGCTTTATTGTCTTCCGATTGTGCGAGCAGTGTACTTGAAGCGGTGCCGAAGAAGAGAAAGATGAAGAAAACCCCAGCCGCAAAAAATCTGCGAGTCGCCTTCTGCTGACGCCAATTATTTTGCAAATCGCGGCGATGATTCAATAACTAATTCCTACTTTCTATAGCTGATCTTACAGTCTGACCGGATGAACGGCAAAAGGAAAGGCTGAATGTGATTGCAATTTTTTCTACGAGTGTGTACGTAAAGATGAAAATCGCTATGCTCAACCAACGGAATAATCTTTAGCGCGCTAAGATTGCATACATGATAAGAAGTCGCGCTCAATTCAAAGCCGCCGTACAGACTTCAGGTGTGAAGACAATGTTTTGAACAAAAAGAGAACGTGGGCAGCAAGTCTGATGAGTTTATCATCGCACCAGATCTGCAATACATTGCCAGTCAACGTTTCATTCTTGAAGCAAGCTATCAACTTCCTGTTGTTTGCAACACGGGGACGCTCGTGTTGCGAACCGGTAGCAATTTTCTCTTTGGCGTTAGATACTGGTACTAAGGTATAAATTAGAAAACATAATAGGTAGACAATAACCAGTAGACAATATTTAGAAAAGGAAATGACCATGAAAAGATACGCATTCGCTTTCGCAATTCTCATCAGCAGTTTGCTGCTTTTGAATCAAGCTTCATCCGGTGAGGCGCATACATCTGCTTGCCAAGGGCAACACGGCGCTGGTGAAAAGGGGCGGGTTCCGGCTTATTAC
>JANMSG010000721.1:0-13900 GCA_031389065.1 Acidobacteriota bacterium
TTGCCTCGCGCTAACAGATTCGTGATTCTGCTTTTTATGAAAGAGCAGGCCTGAATGAATAGCCCTGAGAGCAAACCTACAAAAGCGCCGACCAGAATATTCAAACTGAAATAAGCGGTAAGGATGATTCTCTCTTTGAACGAAGCGAAGACAGGAGTGAGTTGAATCTGTACGTCAACCCATTCAATCAGGCTCAACAAAAAAGCGGCTACGGCTCCGACGCAAGCGTAACGAAGCAAAGATGCTGCAAGAGATTTTGCCTGCGAATTATTGGTTGCGTCGGAAGGTTTTGAAAAATCCGCTTGGGAAGAAGACAATATGATACCCTCTGTGAAAATATGAACAAGCCAACTGCAAACAGGGATAGTAAACACCTGCTTCAATCCATGTCAAACATCGGGCTTTGCCAATATATCAAAATTGCCCGGACTGAATTTGAATAAACACTTAGCGGCAACGTATTATTTTTAACTTTGGAGTAAACTCATTTTTTATGCGTAACAAGTTATTCGTCATTGGACTCGATGGAGCTTCTTTCAATGTTTTAGACCCGCTGATTGCGAAAGGCTATTTGCCGAATCTCGCCAAGTTGATTGCAGGCGGCGCGCGCGCAAATCTTGAAACCACTTTCCCGCCGATTACCGCTGTCGCCTGGTCTTCGTTTATGACCGGCAAAAATCCAGGCAAACACGGCATCTTTGAATTCGTGATGCGCCAACAGAAATCGAATCGGCAACTGGCGGTCAACGCAACGCTCAGGCAAGGGCGCGCCATCTGGGACATTCTCAGTGACGCGGGCAATCGCGTCATCGTTCACAACTTTCCCTGCACCTATCCGCCACACTCGGTCAACGGTTTGATGATTGCCGATTTCATGACTCCGCGTGGTCGCAGAGATTTCGCTTATCCTTCAACTCTGCTCGAAGAACTGGAAGCGAAGTTCGGGCATTACCGTCTGCATCTTTCGCAGACTTACGCAAATGGCAATGTCGAAGGCGTTTTGAACGAATTGAACGACGAGCTGGAATACAAAGCGAAAGTCACAGAATATCTGATGACCGAATACCCTTGGGACGCGTTCTTTCAATATTTTTGGGGAACAGATCGCATTCAACATGAACTCTGGCACGTCTTCGATGATGAACATCCGCGCCACAACAAGCAAGAAGCGTCGAAATATCGCGAGCAGGTCTACAAATATTTTCAGCGGGTTGATGAAATTGTCGGACGTTTGATTGAACTTGCAGGCAGTGGCGTGATGGTTTGGGTCGCGTCGGATCACGGCTTCGGTCCGGCGCACAAATATTGTTCCTTCAACAACTGGCTTTTGCAGGAAGGCTTTTTGCAATTGAAGAAAGACGGTGTGACGCGCTTGAAAAAGCTGATGTTTTCGGCAGGCATCACGCCGGAAAACGCTTTCAAGATGGTTAAGAAATTGCCGCTCGGAAAACTTCGCCCGGCGCGTGGCGTAGGCAACACGGCTGGCGCATCGAAAGCACTTTCGACATTTTTTCTTTCCTTCAACGATGTGGATTGGACCACGACACAAGCGTTTTCAAAAGGCAACTACGGGCAGATTTACGTGAATTTGAAAGGGCGGGAACAAAACGGCTCTGTTGAAGAGAGCGACTACGACAAAGTGTGCGAAACACTCGTCGCGAGACTCAAAGCGATGAAAGATGCGCAGACCGGCGAGCCGTGGGTTGGTCGCATTCATCGCCGCGAGGAGATTTACAGCGGAGCGCGAGTCAAGGACGCGCCAGATATTTCGTTCCTGCCGCAAGATATGCGTTACTTGCCACTCGGCAGCGCCGATTTCACCTCGAATAAATTTATGGTTGAGGCGTTCGGTATTTCAGGTTGTCATCGTATGGAAGGCGTGATGATTGCGAGCGGCGAAGCGATCAAGCGCGGGTTTGATGCCGTGCAGACGAGTATCTACGACGTTACGCCGACGATTTTATATTTGTCAGGTTATGATGTGCCTGAAGACATGGACGGGCAGGTTCTTTCGCAAATCATCTCTGAAGATTTCTTGCAAGCCAACCCTGTTCGCTTTGCCAAACAAGATCAGGTTGGCGATTCAGGCGAAGTAGAATTTTCAGAAGAAGAGAACGCCGATGTAATCGAGCGTCTGAAAAGCTTAGGCTATATGGGTTGATGGATTATCATTATTGTTGTGAATTTGTTATTTGCAGTTCAATAATTTTGATAAATGAAACCAAGCGAGCAGCGCTTCGTTGAAAAGTGCGAACGTTCAATCAATGAATCTGAAGGAAAACAAACGGCATGAAAATTTTTTTTGCGCTTTTGCTGGTATGCCTGGTTTTGTTTGTTTCAACGAAACCGGCAAACTCTGATAATCAGAACACCGAAGCCAAGTCTCGTAGAGAGATTGCGATCACCTTCGATGATTTGCCTGCAACCAATGGCGGCCTCGCAAGAATGACGGATGTGACAAAGCGATTGCTGCAAAGCATCAAGGCAAATCAAGTTCCGGCAATCGGCTTTGTCAATGAAAGCAAACTTTATCAAGATGGCAAATTGAATAATCAAGCTGTTGCGTTGCTCAAAATGTGGTTAGATGAAGGGCTTGAATTAGGGAATCACACCTACTCGCACATAGGCATTGATCGAGCGCCGCTTGAAAAATATAAAGAAGATGTGATTCGCGGCGAGGTAGTGACGCGGAAGCTTTTGGCAGGCAAGGGTAAGAAGCTGAAGTTTTTTCGTCATACACAACTGCGCACTGGACCTACAGCGGAGTACAAAAAAGGGCTTGCGCAATTTCTAGCAGAGCGCGGTTACACGGTTGCGCCGGTGACGATTGATAACAACGATTTCATTTTCGCTGCCCTTTATGGCGATGCGAAAGTGCGCGGCGACAAAGCGACGATGAAGCGAGTCGTTGACGCATACATTCCTTATATGGAAAGCGTCTTTGCACACTTCGAGAAATTGTCTGCTGACTTCTTAGGTTATGAAGTCAAGCAGACGCTCTTACTTCACGCCAACGATTTGAACGCGGATTATTTCGATGAGTTGGCGCGAATGATGAAGCGCAGAGGTTATACTTTCATTTCGCTTGAAGCAGCGTTAAAGGACAAAGCTTACAGTTTGCCGGACGCGCAAAGTAATAAAGGATTGTCATGGATTCATCGCTGGATGCTTGCGAAAGGTTTGCCGATGAAACCTGAACCGACCGAGCCTGAATTTATCACCCAGTTGTTTCAGTCGAGATGACGATAAATGTCTTGGTTGAATCTGGAGAAAGATGAAAAGTTTAGGTCAGAGAATAAAAGAGCATTGGCTTTCGCAAAATAGAAATCTTGTAACCCAAGGTGTAGATGAGAAGGAAATACTTTCATTTGAATCTCATTATGGTGTAACGATGCCTCTCGATATGCGAGATTATTTCCTACAAGTTAATGGGATGGGAAGTGATTGTTACTCTGATCAGGACAAAGAGGGTTTTTCCTTTTATCGTCTGCCAGGGTTGAAGACTATTGCTGAAACATCAAAAGAACGTCAATTCAATTGGCTAAAAAAGCTTCCTGAAGCAGAATCCTTTTTTATATTTTCAGATTATCTTGTCTGGTGCTGGGGGTATGCAATTCGGCTTTCTAGAGATGTGGTTGATAAAAATGAAGTGATTCTTTTGTGTTGTAGCAATCCCGTCAAAATTGCAGACTCTTTTACGGAGTTTGTTGAATTGTACTTTGAAGACAACAAACGATTGTATCCACAGGATCATTGAAGTGAGAAGGAAATTGACATTAAACGTGAAGCAGATGATGAAAGATGCAGTGAGGATTCCTCTGGAATCGCTGCTCAAGGTTTATCTGTCGAGTCTGCCTCGCGTTGAATTTTCGCCTCTAAAAATCGAACGAATACTGGTCTTTGCTTATCACGGGCTTGGCAATTTCATCATGTACACGCCTGCTTTGAAGCTTCTGCGCCAAGCGTACCCGAACGCCAGAATTGATTTGCAAGTTGGCAACAACACCGGATGCGAGGAAGTCTTAGCGGGCGCGGGACTCTTTGACAACATCTACAATTTGCCTTATAAAGCGGGCGCTCGCGTATGGATTGATCGCCTCAAGGAGATTCGTGCTACGGGATATGATTTAACTATCAATGAATTTCACAGCCACTCCTGGCCTCTCGCTATGACAGTAGCTTTGAGCGGTGCAAAATTTCGCTTGGGACATATTACAAGTCCCGGCTGGTTGCAGCGCTTCAGCCGCTACAGTTTTGTTTTTAACCTCCCGGTTTCGATGCGCGAAGATGAACACGAAATCACAAGATACCTCGATTTAGTTTCCGCAATCGGCGCGGAAAAAATCGCACAAGACGAAGTGAAACCTTTCATTCACCTGACGGATGCTGATAGAAAATTCGCGCAAGCCTTCATAGAATTGCATGATCAAACGAACAGAAAATCCGTCAATCAAATTAACCATCAAGCGAAAAAAATCCTTGGCATACAACCAGGCACCTCGCCGACTATGCGTTGGAAGCAGTGGCCGCTTGAGCGCTATCGCCAATTGCTTGAGCGCTTAAATATTGAACAACCTGAGGCGCAAATTATTTTATTCGGCGCGCCAAATGAAGCGGAGATGATTCAAAAACTTGCGGCCGGGCTTGGCGCGAATATCTCAATCGCTGCTGGCAAAACGACGATTAAACAAGTCGCGGCGTTAATTGAGAGATGTGATTTGTTGGTCTGTAATGACAGCGGCTTGATGCACGTAGCGGTTGCAGTTGACACGCCGGTCGTTGCGATTTACGGACCTACGGATTTCAATCGTACTGCGCCGCTTGGCAAACAGCACACGGTCATTCGTCACGCCATGCCTTGCAGTCCCTGCTTCAAACTTGAAGGCGACGAGCAAGTGCATCTCTGTCCGCATCACGATTGCTTGATGACCATCAGGGCCGATGAAGTTTTTTATCAGGTGCAGAAGGTCTCCGTGATACAAGCCATCGAAGAAGGTCTTGCCGACGGTGAACAAGGACGGACACTTTCTGTGGATGAGGTTCGCGCAAAATTTAGTTTGCCCAATTAAGATTGCACCTGATTGGCGAGGCTTTCAATTGAAAAAATTATCGGCTTGAAAGGCTGTGAGGGCTACCTGTACAATTCGGGTTTTGTTTTCTGAGCATAATTCAACATGAGTAATAAACCGAGCATTAGCGTTTTTTTTCCTGCCTACAACGACGCCGGCACAATCGCAAGCCTTGTCGTGTTAGCCGACAGAACTTGCAGGCAATTGACTGATGATTACGAAGTGATTGTTGTCAACGACGGCAGCCCTGATCATACGGGTGACATTCTGGCAGAGCTTGCGGCAAAGTATGCGAACTTGCGCATCGTCACCCACGAAAAGAATAAGGGATATGGTGGCGCTCTGCGCTCAGGCTTTGCCAGCGCAACGAAAGATTTAATTTTTTATACAGACGGTGACGCGCAATACGATGCGCGCGAACTGCGCCTGCTCTTGCCTTTGATGAAAGATGATGTGGATGTCGTCAACGGCTATAAAATCAGCCGCTCAGACCCCTGGCATCGCATCATCATAGGGAATATATATCGTTCGATAATCAAGCTCGCGTTCGGGTTGAAAATCCGCGATGTGGATTGCGATTTTCGTTTGATTCGTCGCGCAGGATTTAACAAGGTTCGTCTGTATTCAAACAGCGGGACGATTTGTGTAGAGATGGTGAAAAGTTTGCAAGACGCCGGGCTTCGCTTCGCCGAATGTCCTGTGCATCATTATCACAGAGCCTATGGCAAATCGCAGTTTTTCAATTTCAAACGTCTCTTTAAGACCTTCAGGGATTTGAGCGCCTTGTGGTGGAAGCTGGTTGTCAAACGGGACGTGCAAATTGTTTCGCCAACGGAAGAGAAGATAGAACCTTTCAAAGCTGTCGAGAAGACGATCGGACAGCAATAACTCTATATGCGCGATGATGAATACCGCGCGATGTTTGAACTCGAACAAAGTCTCTGGTGGTATCAAGGGATGCGCGAGATAACGGCATCGCAGCTGGATGAAAATCTCCAAAAGAAAATTGGTTTGCGGATGCTCGATGTCGGTTGCGGCACAGGCTATTCGATGTCCTGGTTGCGCCAGCGTTTCAAATCGCCCGAGGTATTTGGCGTTGATCTATTTTATCAAGCCGCAGAACTATGGCGATTGAATGATATTCACACGGCAGCGATTGCTTCGGCTGATGCTCTGCCTTTTGCTGCGGATGAATTTGATCTGGTCACTTGTTTCGATGTGATTTATCAACTCTCGAAAGAAGATGCTGCGAAAGCCGCTGCCGAATTTTTCAGAGTCTTGCACAAAAGCGGCACGCTTTTCATACGCGAACCGGCTTATGAATGGATGCGCGGTAGTCACGACAAAGTGGTTGCGACAAAACATAGATTCACGCGAACCAGATTAAAAGATTTGCTCATCTCGCAAGGCTTCAAGATCAAGCGGGCGACCTATGCCAATAGTTTGTTGTTTCCCATTGCAATGCCGCACAGGTTTTTATCGCGCCTCAAAGGCGGCGATGAATCGGATGTCAAGCCTGTTCATCCTTTGATGAATAAAACATTCGCAACGGCTTTAAAATTTGAAGCTCAAATGTTGCGACACTTCTCTTTTCCATTCGGTTTATCTGTTATCATTCTCGCCGAAAAATGAGCCATTATATTTCAAACTTCGATCAATTTTTATGTTTATCAACCACGCAAAGGGTGTGAATTCGATGGTAGAAAACGAAACGATTAAAGACGCGCAGTCAGATAGCGATACCAGCGGCAGGTTTGCCAAATTCATGTCGCTTTTCGATGCCAATGGCAAGTATGCCAAATTACTTGCGCTTTTGGATGATAGGCGTGTCATCTGCGCAGGGCTATTTTTGATATGCGTCATCGTGATGCTGTTCTACAAGCCTTTTAAACAAATTGTTGAAGGCGATCAAGCCATTTACGATTACATCACGCAATCCATCCTGCGCGGGCAATTGCCTTACAGAGACATCGCCGACATCAAATGGCCCGCCAGCGTTTACATCAATGCCATTGCCGTGTGGCTAGGCGATTTCGTGGGGCTAAAAGATATTTTTGCAATTCGCTTGATGCAGATTGTCGAAGTCGGTTTGCTCTCTATTTTTACCTTCCTGGTCGCCGAAAAATATTTCAGGAATCGCGCTGTTGGCGTGATCGCTGCACTGTTTCCTCTGCTCAATAAAAGTTTTGCCTTCTGGACAGTGATGGGCGGGCAACCGAAATTGCCACTGATGATGTTTGGCATGTTGTCGCTTTGGCTGGTCGCAAAAGATAAACCTTTCTGGGCGGGATTTGCTTCGATGCTCGCGTGTCTGTGTTGGCAGCCGGGTCTGTTATTCACAGGGGCGGCAGGCTTGATCTGCTCAAACTACTTGCGAAACTGGCGTGACCTTCGTGCCGTTAAGGTTGTAGCAGGCGCGGCGATTCCTTTGACAATCGTTTTCGGATATTTCTATTTGAAGGGAGCGTTCGGCGATTTCTGGACTTGGTCTATGGAGTATAACTACGGCGTATTCGGGCCGGACGCGAATCGGGGCTTGGAAAGAGCCTTTTTTCATATGTGGAAAGTGATGCGTCGCATCTTTGATAGAGATACCGTCTTTGTCTTGTTGAGCGCTATTGGTTTGTTAGTTTTTATTGGAGAAAGAATTTGGACGCGATGGAAAGGTAAAGAGAATTCTTTCACAGACGGGTGGTTCAGAGATGCGCTGATCTTTCCGCCAGTCGTTTACCTTCTCTTCTGCCTTGTCAATATGCAGGCAGGGCCAGATTTGATCCCCTTTTTCCCCTTCATAGGGCTTTTCGCCGGATGGACATTGTTTAGAGTTGGCACTTGGATTGGCAAAATAAAATTTTTTCAGCGTCCGAACCTCAATTGGGAAGTTCTGGTCACAGGCTTAGCCATTGTTTTAATACTTGGCGTTGCTTTGCGACGCGCTACAAAGTACAGGATTGCCGGTCTGACGCTGCAAGACCAGTACAAAGATTTGCAACCAGTTGCGGATGTACTCGGGCCGGATGATGAAATGTACGTTCACGGAACGATGGAGTTGTTGGTGTTGTTAAAACGGCGGAACATGAATCCTTATGTCTTGTTAGATTGGGGCGCGGATCAATTTGTCGCTTATAAAAAGGGCGTCGAGTTCAAAGACATCGTTGCAGAGATGGAGGCGCAAGCCCCAAAGATCATCTCGATTACTCGTCTACGAACGCTCACCCATAAAGAGGAGTTGGAGAACTGGGCGAAAGAGCATTATGATGAATTCGCTGTAACCGATGGGAAGATAATTTATATTCGGCGCGGTTTGCAATGAATGGCGTTGACGCTTTTGTTTTAGCCTTTAACTTCGGCAATCTTCCATTGCTCAAACGCAAAATGGTCATTCACCGCAGAGGCGCAGAAAACGCAGAGGTTACGCAGAGATTGGTTTGCGGTGTATCGCAAACACCACGTGTCAGGGATTAGACAAGGGGAATGGTGGAAAATTCTCAGCAAAATTTATCTGTGAAGGTGAGAATCGCGCTTGCCGTGACCATCTTGCTGGCGGCTAGTCTTGCCGCCTATTGTAAACAGAAAAAGGTAAGTCCGCCGAAATCGCCTATGGCGAAATGCATGGAAGAGATTGGTAGAATCCCCGAAATCTCAGCGTTATTGAAATCGCAAGTAAGAGAGAACACAGACGAACTCCGCCCGCTGGATGGTTTAGAAATTGCGCTCACCCTTAACGGCATGATACGCAGTCACAGTGACCCCGAAGAAGAAATAGACAATTGGTGTGAAAACGAAAATAGTGTCGCCAATCTCGATAAATTGATTGCTGCTTTGAAAACCAACAACATCCCGCCGACAGTTGATTTTGTGGTCGGTCAGGCAATTGAAAATGCGATGTTGGAGCGTTGGCTGCAAAGCGGCAACCTGATTGGCAATATGACCTATAGCCGCATCAAAGCGAAAAAAAGTGACACGCAAAGATTCATTGATGATGTGATGCTTAACGATAAAACGCTGGCACCGCTGCTGATAAAATATCCTAGCTCGAAAAAATATTTTCGTTACCCGCGATTGAAACTCAGCCGCGATGCGCAAAGCCGCGAACAGATAAACGAATTTCTAAAAGCGAGCGGCTATACAGTGGCTATGGCGACGATTGAAGCGCCAGATGTTCATTTCAGCGACATCTATTGTGCGGCGCAAGCCCGTGGCAATGAAATGTGCGCGAACCTAATTAAGCAGAATTTTAAAACGCTTCTGCTCGATACGACTCTCAAAACGCGGACGGCGACGAAAAATCGAACCGGCTATGATGTGAAGCTGATATTGACCGTCGGGGTCAATCAATTCACCTGTGATTATTTGGGAGAGGTGCTTGCCTGGTATCAAAATTTAGGAGCGCGTTTCATCTCGCTCGACGAGGCCTTGCGCGATCCACTCTATTCAAGCGTTGATGAGAAGGGCAGACCTGTTGCGCGAGCGATTCTTAGAGAAACTCGCCGCATGCAAATCGAATCGGTCAATGCAAAGTAGTCTTCTATTTTGGTTTGGCGAAATTGCTCCTTACCCTCAATTAGAGAGTAGTGTCCTAAAGTTGTGGTGTTAGGTGAGAAGTAGCGAAGCGGGTGAAAGCATAAAGCCCAGCCTGTAAGGGCTGGGTATAGTGAGCCTCCTCACCTGCGAGCCCGCGAAGCGGGTGATAGATAGCATGAATTACGTCTATCACCCGCTTCGCGGGCTCGCTATTGTGTTGGGCATCTGTCCACGGGCTGACACCCGTGGCTTTATGCTACCGCCCGCTTCGCGGGCTATTAAACAGCACCATCAGATTAGGACACTACCGCTTTTGTCAAAATCCTTTGTGCAAGGTAAGATGTTATTTAATTGACAGGCAGATTTTGAGGCCTGATAGCCGTTCTATTTTATCTCTTTTTGAGGTGTCATTAATGATTGAAAGCTTACTGACTCGCAATGTCGAGAAGCGCCCCGCTAAAGTTCAACTGCAAGGCAGAATTCTTTTCCTGACCGAAGACGCTGATTTGGTAAAACAGCAACTCGAAAGCACAGACCTGGACGTGAAAAACACTCATCCGCTGCGTAATGATATTTCAACCGATGAGATCACCCCTGCTTACATCTGTTATCACTTTGACGAAACGCTCGGCGAATTCGTCTATACGGGTTTGAAATGCGGCGATGAATTTCCCATCAAACGAAACGCCGTGAAAAAGGGCGGCTTCGTGGTCAGCGTTTCAGGCAAACGTCGCGGCAAGGGGTCGAGTCGCGAGCAATCGCCTTACGCGGAAATCGCCGCCGGCATTCGTCTGGTCATCGCCGAAAACATCGAACGCATCTACAAACAAAACTGCCAGAATCTCGGGCTGCTCACTTCGACGAATTTCGCTCTGCTTGAACGCATAGCCAATGGCGAGGAGATGGATCTGCAAGAGTTCACTCGTGGCGAAGATGAAATCACTCGTCAAATTATCGAATACGGCGGCTTATTCAATTACAACCTGGCGCGTCTGCAAGGCAAAGTCACGCCGCCCGAAATTGCAACCGCGAAGCGAGCAATGACGCTTGCCGAAAAAATCTTTGCGCGTCACTTCGTCACGAACCTTTCGAAAAATCAAATCGGAGTCGCGGCGGTCAAACCCGACGACACGGGATTTGTAAAAACCGATATACGTTTCAGCCACGAATATGTCACACCGATGGCGGCGATTTTTTATGAACAACTGGTCGGCGAAGACCCGATCAACGACCCTTCGTCCGTCTATTTCTTTCAAGATCATTTGACCTTTCTTGATGACGTGATGCCGCCTGAACGTCGCGCTATGGGCTTGCTGGATTTGGCTCATCAGTTGATGCGAAAGCAGGAAGACTTTGCCAAAAAACAGAACGTGCGTTTGCACGGTGCCCTCACAGACCGCAAAGGTTCCGAAGCGATTTGCCACAGCTTAATGTTGCAGAATTACGCCTTGCCGGGACAAATCATCATCGGCAGTGATTCGCACACGCCGCACGCCGGAGCCATTGGTTGCATAGCTTTCGGCGTCGGCACAACGGATATTTTCAATTCCTGGATCACCAAAGATGTTCGCGTGCGTGTGCCCGAACAAGTCTGCATTCGCGTCAGCGGCAAGAAGCCTGAAAACATCACCGCCAAAGATTTCATGCTGGCAATCCTGAAGACAGACCTGGTTCGCAACGGCGACGCCATCGGCAAGATTATCGAATACACAGGCGAAGCAGTCCGTGAGTTGAACATTGACGAACGCGCTACGATGACCAACATGGCTGCCGAAGTCGGTGCCTTCACGGGGATTGTTGCCGCAGACGATAAAGCCATAGAGTTTTTAGTCGGACGCGGACTCGCACGCGCAGAAGCCGAAAGCTTGTGCGAAGGAATGCAAAGCGATGATACGGCCGAATACGCTTTGACGATTGATATTGATGCAACTTCGCTGCGACCGATGATTGCCACACCCGGCGATCCCGGCAACGGTATGTTCATTGATGAACTGACAGAAGAAGTAAAGGTTGACATCGCCTATGGCGGATCTTGCACGGCTGGCAAGATTGAAGACATGGATATGTACGCACGCGTCTTCAAAGATGCGTTAGCGCAAGGCAAGCGCGTTCATCCTGACACCGAGTGTTACATTCAATTCGGTTCGCAGGAAGTGAGGAAACATTGCGAAGAACGCGGCTACATAGAGATTTTCAACGCCGTCGGCGCAACCGTAATCGAGCCAAGCTGCGGCGCTTGTATCAACGCAGGACCGGGCGTAAGCCGCTCAAAAGACCAAGTCGTCATCAGCGCGCAGAACCGCAATTTTCCAGGTCGCAGCGGTCCCGGTCAGATGTATTTGGCGTCGCCTTACACGGTCGCGGCTTCGGCAATCGCTGGCAAGATCGTCGAGTACAATCCTGTGTCGGCAGCGAGCGCGAAGTAATTTTAGATTTTAGATTTTGGATTCAGGCGATGTTTGTGCATCTATCTAAAATCTGAAATGGAGAAAAACAACATGGCTTTTCAAACACAACTAGAAAACACCGCACAACTAGTAGAAAACACCGCACAACTAGACCGCGAGACGATGCTGAAAGTGTATCGTTTGATGCTGACGTCGCGGCGTATAGACGATAAAGAGATTCAACTGAAACGTCAGAACAAAATTTTCTTTCAACTTTCAGGCGCCGGCCACGAAGCCGTTTTGGTCGCCGCGGGGCTTGCCCTTAAACCCGGTTATGATTGGTTCTATCCTTACTATCGCGACCGCGCGCTGTGTTTGACGTTAGGCATAACGCCTACGGATATGTTCCTGCAGGCGACAGGGGCGGCAGCAGACCCTTCGTCAGGCGGTCGGCAAATGCCCAATCACTGGGCGATCCCGAAACTCAACATCGTCAGCCAATCTTCGACGACAGGGACGCAGTTTCTGCAAGCCATAGGCTGCGCCGAAGCAAACTTCCGCGCCAAATTGATGGGCAAAGCGGATTTGATTACCGGCTACCAGGAAGACGCTATCACCTACGTTTCCTGCGGCGATGGCACTACCAGCGAAGGCGAATTTTATGAATCGCTCAACACGGCGTGCAATTTAAAATTGCCTGTATTGTATCTGGTGGAAGACAACGGCTATGCCATCTCTACCCCTGTCGAAGTGCAAACCCCTGGCGGCAACATCGCAAAAATCCTCAGCGGTTATCCCAATTTGTACATTCAAGAGGTTGACGGATGCGACCCCGTCGCCAGCTTCGAGACGCTTCAGCGCGCCGTGGCTTATTGCCGCGAAGGCAAAGGTCCCGCCCTCGTCCGCGCTAGCGTCGTCAGACCGTATTCGCACTCACTTTCGGATGACGAAGTTTTGTACAGACCCGAAAGCGAGCGCCAGGAAGAAGCCAGACGTGACCCCTTAGCCTCATTCCCCGCGCGACTCATCAAGGAAGGTTTAGCAAGCGTTGAAGAGATCGCCCGCATCGTCGCAGAAGTGGACGACGAGGTAAATGCTGCCGCCGATACGGCCGTCGCTGCGGCGAGACCGGCGAAAAATACGATTTACAATTTCGTCTATTCGCCGGATGTTGACCCGACATCAGAAGCCTTCGACACGGAAAACAATCCCGCGTTTGAAGGCAATCAAACGACGATGATTGATTTAATCAACGCCTGTTTGCACGACGAGATGGCGCGCGATGAACGCATCGTCGTCTTTGGCCAAGACGTCGCCGATTGCAGCCGCGAACAATATCTCGATCAGGTGAAAGGCAAAGGCGGAGTCTTTAAAGCCACTGCCAATCTGCAAAGAAAATTCGGCAGCCCGCGGGTTTTCAATTCGCCGCTCGCCGAAGCCAACATCGTAGGCCGCGCCATAGGCATGGCTACGCGAGGCTTGAAGCCCGTAGCCGAGATTCAATTCTTCGATTACATCTGGCCCGCGATGATGCAACTGCGCGATGAATTGCCGGTGATTCGCTGGCGCTCAAACAACGCTTTCAAATGCCCGCTCGTGGTTCGCGTACCCATCGGTGGCTATTTGACAGGCGGCGCGATTTATCACAGTCAATCGGGCGAAAGCATCTTCACACACACACCTGGGGTTTGCGTCGTGATGCCTTCAAACGCTCTCGATGTGATCGGTCTACTGAGAACGGCGATTCGTTGCGACGACCCTGTGTTGTTCCTCGAACACAAACACCTCTATCGCCAGACGCACAACAAAGCCGCCTATCCCGGCAAGGATTTCATGATTCCTTTCGGCAAAGCCAAAGTCGTGCGCGAAGGCACAGATGTTTCGATTATCACGTACGGTGCAACCGTCTATCGCTCAGTC
>JANMSG010000756.1:0-13078 GCA_031389065.1 Acidobacteriota bacterium
GCTATCAGCAGTTGCTCCCGCGCCAGCCTTTTACAAGTGCACCGTATGCGATTCACAGTTTGAATGCCAACCTGGCAACCAACGCGACGAATGCGACGAATGCAATGAACGCGACGAATGCCATGAACTCATCACGGCTTGGCGGCGTGGCAGCCAATCAATATGTCTTAACAACCGACTTACGAATGAGCGATGCACGTAACCCTCTGCCCAACAGCGCCAACTATGTGCAGAACACAACCACGCAGCAATCTTCAAGCAATTTCAACATCTCAGGCTCCGGCACCATCGGCGGTAATCTAACGGTCGGCGGGTCGTTTTCTCTCAACATCGTCAACGCTCTGACGCAATACAACCTCGGCGGCAATCGTATCTTGAGCAATGCCGGAACTGGCAACCTCTTTGCCGGCGTCGGTGCAGGCAGCAGCACGACTGGCATCAACAACTCCTTCTTCGGCAGAAACGCCGGCAATAACCACACCACAGGCAACGGCAATTCTTTCTTCGGCAATGCGGCGGGCTCTGCGAATACGACAAGTAGCGCCAACTCTTTCTTCGGAAATAGCTCAGGCAGCGCGAACATGACGGGCGGCTCTAACGCCTTCTTCGGCAATGGCGCAGGCAATACCAACATGACGGGCAGCAACAACACCATCATCGGCGCGAATGCCGATGTCGGCGCGAGCAATCTCAGTTTTGCGACCGCCATCGGCGCGGGTTCAACGGTCAACACAAACAACACCATCGCGCTTGGCAGAAATGACGGCAGCGACACTGTGCGTGTCTTCGGCGGTATGACCACTGGTGGGGATTTCGCCGCCCTCAATCGAATCTCAGTCAACATCCTCGGCTCCGCCGGAAGCATCAGCTTGTGTTGGAACAGCTTGGTGCAAATCGCCACTTGTTCATCTTCCCTGCGTTACAAAACCTCTGTTCAACCATTCAACGGCGGCTTGAATCTCGTCAATCGTCTGCGCCCGATTACCTTTAATTGGAAAGATAGCGGAAGACGCGATGTCGGCTTCGCGGCAGAAGAGGTCGAAAAGATAGAACCGCTGCTTGTTACCTACAACCAAAAAGGCGAGATTGAAGGCGTGAAGTATGGGCAACTCACCACTGTTCTCGTCAATGCTGTCAACGAACTCAAACAAGAAAACGATGACTTGAAAGCACAGTTACAAAACCAGCAAACGCAGTTCGTAAAACAACTCAAACAACAACAACAACAGCTTGAGGCTTTGCGAAAACTGCTGTGTTCTCAAATCCCACAAGCCGAAATGTGTAATTGAGGAGGAAGCTCCTAATGTTACATAAGGAGTCCAACACTATGTTTACTCGTCTCTTCAATCGCCTCAACTTTCTGGCCATCTGCATCTTAATTATTGCTGTGCTCCATCTCACGCCGACCGCCTTTATGCAGCAGGGCGGTCCATACACTCTCAAACCATCGGTCATCGCTGGCGGCGGCGGCGCAAGTTCAAACAACAACACCAGGCTCACGGGTACCATCGGGCAAGCCTCACTCGCTACCTCGACTGGCGGCTCCTTTCAACTCGACTCCGGCTTCTGGCCGGCTGCCACCTCCTGCCTCGCCTTATCCCTTTCCAGCCAATCATTCCATGCAGGCGGTGGGGTCGGGAGTGTGAATGTCACAGGCTTGACCGCCTGCCCCTGGACTGCCATCAGCAATGACCCTTCCTTCATCACCATTACTTCTGGTGCCAGTGGCAGTGGCTTTGGAACCGTCAACTACTCGGTTACCGCAAATATTAACACCAGCAACCGTGCAGGAACCATTACCATTGCCAATCAAAGCCATACCGTCTTGCAGGGCGCTGCATTCCTCGATATTCCTCCCGATCATCCTTTCTACAACGAAATCGGCAAGCTCTCGGCGCGTGGCGTCACCCTGGGCTGCGGCTCAGGCAATTACTGCCCAGAGGCTGAGGTCACCAGAGAACAAATGGCGGCTTTCATTATTCGTGCCAGAGGCGAATTCAATCCGCCGACACCTGCCTCGCAACGCTTCCTGGATGTGTCGCCGTCAAACCCTTTCTATAATTTCATAGATCGAATGGCGGTCTTACAGATTACCCTCGGGTGTGGAGGCGGCAATTACTGTCCTGCGAACCCTGTGCTGCGCGAGCAGATGGCAGCCTTCCTGATCCGCGCCTTGCACGAGCCGGGCTACATTGCGCCAGTGCCGGGTTCGCAACGCTTTGATGATGTGTCGCCCTCGAATCTCTTCTATGCCCACATCGAAGAGATGGCAGTGCGCGGCATTACGCTTGGCTGCAGCGCCAGCCCACCGCTCTATTGCCCCACACAATCCGTCACCCGGGCGCAGATGGCGGCCTTTCTCGTCCGAGCTTTTAATTTGTAAGACATTCGGGCGGGTCAATTCTATAGAGGGTAAGAGAAAACATTTTAATAGCTTGAGCATATCCACCGTCAGGACCCTGATGCGACCATCACAATGCCGCATCAGGTTCCTGACGGTATGCTCACTTCACCTTTTTGCCTGCTTGCATCGGCTGATTTTGCACAGCTTGCTTCATAGATTTGTTGATTCTTTCGATCAATACTGGCAGTTGTTTTTTTGTTCCTGTCACCAGGTAGCTCTTGATAATTCGATCATCTTTTCGTAACACCATCTTCACCTCGACTTGCCCGCCTTTGGTGATATAAGTTCCACTTGGACGAATTGCGCCGGACAATTCTTCCGCATCTATATAAATCGTTGCCGCTTTATTGGTTTCTCCACGTGCTGTTGCATAACTGTCGGTTATCATTCGTTGGCGCAAAAGCGTCATCAAGTCCAAATTGTCGTATCCCAGTTGACTATGCAAAAGAATCGGGCGCAAAACCATCTGCTTTGCAAGGGTTAAAGGGATAGCCTCTCTGTCCGCTTTCTTCAATAGCCCGAAATCGAAGCTTGTGCCACGCGGCGCAGCAATCACAGGCTTTTGTACACCGCCAATGTTTTGCGCGAGTTGCGGAACTTGATCGGCCGCAAATTGAAAGAGTCGGCTGACATCAATATACTCGCCTTCTCGCAGAGCTGCGCCGCGCAGACCTTGTAATAGCGCATAAGTCAAGAGGCCTTGTTCGAACTGATTGGTTTCGTAACTCACGGCATCGGCTGCGCTACCCATCAGGACGTGAAACCCGGTGCGGTCTTTCAAGCGTTCGATAGCGCGAATCTGATCACCCGGCACAGCGCGTTTTTCCGTGAGCTTTGCTTGCGCCGCTCCGGCCGCGCAGGTGTCGAGAATCATAATCTGCTTCAAAGCGGGAATCTGTTTAATCCACTCGACCAGTTCATCGCTGGTGATGGTTGTGGCCATGCGCACAGCCGCATCTGCGTAGGTCGCCGGGTCGGCGCTGCGCGCCTCTTGCGTCAGGTAACAGTAGAGGTCATTGCCCCTTTGCAAAGAGACGCCATGACCTGCCATATAAACCAGGAAAACATCGCCTGGGCGGGCTCTGCGTGCGACGTCAAATGCCTTTTGGAAATTGGCTTTCGTCGGAAGCGAAGCGGGCTCTTTGCTCGAAGAGGTGAGCAGTTTGATATGAATTTTATCAGCGCCGAATAGACGTTTGGCGCCCATTTCTAAAGCCTTGGCAAAGTCTTCGGCATCCTTTGCCGCAAAGCGCAGATTCAAAGCCGACGAAGAATAGTTCGAGATCCCGCCAATGATTGCATATAACTCCGGCGCAGCCGTTTCCATTTTGTCGTTTGAGGTCATCGCAAGCCTTGCCCCGCGACTCGACAGGAAACCTTCCTTATTCCAGGTGACGATGCGAATCTGATTCGCCTTGCCCGCCAGCAGGGGCGCCTTTGCAAGGTCAGCAATGAATGTTGCATGTTTGACAGTCGAGTCAAAGTTTGCCGGGCGAGCGTCTTCGATGACCTCTTTGCCATTCACTAAAATTTGCACACGGCCGATGCCACCGCCGCGGTTCGTAAGATTCAGCTGCAATTTCGTGTCGCTTTTTTCAAGCCATTCATAGGCGACGCCAGGCGGCAATTCCACATCTGTGAAAGCGCTGACATCGCGCAAAGGGTCGCGGGAAAAACCCATCAATTTGGCAAACAGGTTCGGTTCATAATAACGTTCTTTCATTTGTTCCAGTTCTAAGGCGTCGGTTTCCACAACCCAGTGCATCAGCTTCATACCATCTGGCGAAGCATCAAAGCGTCCTTCAGGTGCAACCACAGCCCAATCCTTATTGCCGAGCGCGACCAGACTCGCAATCTCGCTGCCACTTGTTTGATTCCACAACTTAATTTTTGCATCGAAGCTGGCGCTTGCCAGCAGGTTATCCACAGGGCTGAAGGCAACAGAAGTCACGGTATTTGAATGTCCGCGCAGAGTTTGCAAGACGCTGCCCGATTCGACATTCCATAACTTGATGAGGTTATCGAAACCAGCCGTTGCAAGCTGTTTGCCGTCTCTGTTGAAGGCTACGGAGGTGACCATGCTGGAATGCCCTTTGAACTCGCGAATCGGCTGACCGCTTTCTGCATCCCACAAAGCCGCTACCAAAAAACTACAGCTTGCCAGAGTCTTGCCGTCTGGACTGAAGGCTATGGAATTGACTTCGTGGGTGTGCGCGGCGATGGAGCGTAGCTCTTTGCCGGATTCGGTCTCCCAGACCTTGATGGTTTTATCGTCACTTCCACTGGCGAGAACTTTCCCATCCAAACGAAAAGCGAGGCTAGTGATTTTGTTGACGTGACCTGTAAGGGTGCGGAGTTCTGTACCGGTTTCGGTGTCCCACAGCTTGATGTTTTTATCTACGCTGCCGCTGGCGATGATTTTGCCATCCGGACTGAATGCGAGAGCATTGATGCTATCTTCGTGAGCTTTAATGACGCGGACGAGATTACCGGTCTGGAGTTCGTAAACTTTTATCGTCGGTACGGTCTCTTCAATGCCGAGTTGCTTTTTTATGCTGTCGGGAAATTCTGCAAACTCTTTTTGAAAACTGCTGCCAACGACGATCCATCGGCTGTCAGGGCTGAAAGCGATGCTGCGAACCGATGCGCCAAAGGAAGGCGTGATGACTCGCATATTGCTGCCGTTTTCCCCGTCCCAGATTCTGACACCATCGAGCCTGGAACTGGCGAGGGTTCGACCGTCAGGACTGAATGCGATAAATTTCGCCGGGTAGGCATAGCCTCTTAAGATAGAGGGTTTTTTATTTGACTGGGTGTCCCACAACTTTATGTTGCTATCAACGCCGCCTATGGCTAGCAGATTCGTTTTGCTATCGAAAGCCATAGAAAAGGCTCCCATATTGCGTTCCGTAACCGAGCCAACCTCCTTGCCCGAAGCGATTTCCCAAAACTTGATGGCGGATGAACTCATGCCAACGAGCATTTTGCCCTCTGCATCGAAGGCAACTTTAGTGATCTCTTCCGTCTCATTTGTGAAGCTGCGAATCTCTTTTCCTGACGTTGCATCCCATAATTTGATGGTCTTATCCTCGCTGCCAGAGGCTAAAGTTTTCCTGTCAGGGTTGAAAGCCACAGCGTGAACTTTATGGGTGTGCCCTGTGAGAGTCGCTAGCTCTTTGCCTGACGTTGCGTCCCAGAGTTTAACGGTTTTGTCATCGCTGACGCTTGCAATTACCCTTCCATCATTGCTGAAACTGACTGCGTTGATAGTTTCAGTATGACCAGTTAGTGTACGCAACTCTTTGCCATCTTTGACGCTCCAGAGTTTCAGAGTTTTATCGGCGCTGGCGCTGACGAGGATTGAACCATCCGGATGGAAGGCGATTGCCGTGACGTTGTTTGAATGTCCCGCGAGTGTGCGAAGTTCTCTGCCAGTGTTGAGCTGCCATAATTTTATGGTGTCATCTGTGTTGCCGCTTGCAAGCAGCAGTCCATCGGGGCTGAGCGCAACGGCAGTGATAAATTCGGTGTGTCCATTGAAAGAGCGCAGTTGTTTGCCGCTCTCTACATCCCACAAAATCACAGTCTTATCGAGACTGCCGCTGGCGATGCGTTTGCCATCACTCGACAAGGCTATCGCTGTGACGACGCTGGAATGTCCTGTCTGCAAGACGAGTTCAGGCTTTTCAGCACGAACGATTGTCTGTGCGAAAACCACCACCAAGAGCGCGCATAAAATTCTCAATCCTATATTCATGACCTTTACCTCTTCTCTACAATAAAAATTTACTCCCTAATTTTGTTTCGGCGGCGTCGCTGGCGCAGTCACAGGGGCGCTCGGGTCCGGCGGTGGAGTAACCGTCGGCGGCATACTCAAAAACATCTCCATCGAAGCCCGCGTCACATAAGCGCCTTGATTTAGAGCCCTCAGCGTAGGGTTCGCGCCTCCCGTTAACGCGTCCCATTCCTTTTTATCAGCGGCTTTCGTGATGTCTAGATGGAGAATCTTCAACGCCTGATCGCGCGGAATGAGAATCGGAAAGCCATTCAAATTCTGCAAGCTGTCGTAATCCATTTGCGGCTCAACCATATTGGGCAAATCCAAAGCGATTGGTTTCGCTGTGGTCATATTGTATTTATCGGAATTGGCGTTCGGACTCTTGTTCCACTTTGACAGCACAGAGTAATGAACCTTGAGCTGTTTGACTTCGCTGCTGACGCGCAACAGGACGACGCCTTTGTGCAGACCTAAAAGCGATATGTTATCTGTACCGCCTTTGTTCTGGCGAAAGTACCAGCCGAAACGGCATGCCGATTCGATAAAAGCATACCGATAGGCGACCGATTTCGGCGGAAAGATATTGCGGAACAAGACGCCGAGTGCGGTTGTCGAAGAGGTGAAACGCGACGCCGCGATTTGCGGCACGAAAGGCACCATAGCGCTGCCGAGTTCTCCGGCGATGTTGGCAATCTTTGCCGGCAACCGTTCTTTCAACGCCGCTTGCGTATCGTTGGGCAACATTTCGAGAATCTGTACATATTTCTCCCAATCCTTTTTAGCCACAACCTTGCCGCCGGTATCGTGTTCGGCGACACCGCTCTGACGTTCTACGAGAATTGGTTCGAGTTCAATCGAAACATCCATCCATTCCATATCTCGGTCGTCAAACATCACCTGGGAAATCTGCTCGGGTGATTCTTCGTCTTTGATGATCGGCACCAGCACGGGCGCGGCAGAGATGTTGAAATAAATTGATGGGAAGCGATAGGTCTGGTTGACAGCGCGCTCGGCTTCTTTGACGCCTACGAATTGTGCTGAATCAGGTGGCGCGTAAGCTGAACCGAACGGTCCCCAATTCGCCTGCATACTCACGGACACATACGTTGTTGTGACATTGGGCAGATTGGCGCTCGTCGTACGCGAGGTGTGCGCCTTGGTGTCCAATTGTTTTTGCCCGTCTTGCGTCGCAGGCAATTGCGGTGTCTTCGGTTGATTGCGTGGCGTCTGTGCCAGCGCAGAAAATGATGTAGTGAGCATCAAAAAGCAAAGAGTAAATACAAAACATTTTTTAATGAACATAACTTCAACCTCCAATTTTTCAGAAAACGATGAAGTATGAACGATGAACGATGAATGAAGAGACAATTCCGTTCATCGTTCATCGTTCATACTTCATCGTTTCAATCCTTGTGTGCCACAACCTTGAATGTTATGGAAGCGGTCGCCCAACCTGCTGGCGCAACCAAAGCGAGCGCCCCGCGCTGCCCTTTCGCAGCAGCTTTCAACAGTTGCCCTAAAGGCGAGCGCGCCGCTTCAGTCTCGCCGCTTCGCGCCAAGGTTTCGGCGTCGAGTAACATACTGAAATCGGTCTGGTCACGTGTGGCGATCGCTTTAAAGATCTCCTCGCCGTAAGGCTTCTCTATGTGAAAGATGAAGGGCTGTGGGATGCGCTGCCATCGGTCGCTCACAGGAATTTTGTTGTCATAGACCTTGATTGACGGATGCGGAAAGAGCGGCGCGATCAGTCCATCACTTCGCAAATCGAATACCGTTACAAAAGCATCCACGCTGCCGGTGTTTTTGATTTCAAGCATGACGAAATCGCCTTCGGTCAAGATCAAACGCTCGTTATTTGTCTGCGATATTTCTTTATCGGCAATCACTCTGCGTACGCGCCCACGGGTGTCGAGTTCGACTTCGACAGGCACCACTCGCAATTCGATTTTGATCTGCGAATCACGGTCGTGATTTTCTAAAGCTCTGAGAAAGTGACTGCGCGATTCGCTTTCAAGCGCCTGACGAATTTGGCGCAGCAAGTCCACGTTGTTGGTGAATTGTCGAAAGAGGGTCCCGTCTTGTCGCTCAAGCAAGACTTGTGCGCTTGGCGGAGTGGTTGACGATGGACGAAGGCGAATGTCCCATTTTTCGTTTGTTTTGCTGACAAGGTTGACCAACGGTAGGCTTTGCAAGTGTTCAACAAGTGTCTTGCCGTTTGCCAAAGCTTCGAGACTTCGCGCTTCAATCTTCAAGCGATTGTCACCATATTGATGCGCCACTTCAACAGCGCGAACGAATTTCAAATCGCTCACCGCAAGTTTGCCTGTAAAGGCTTCCGTGAGCATCAAGGTTGCTGTCGTGTTCTCGAGTTCGGTAATCTCTGCTTCAGCAATTGGCTTGGCATTTTTGAAATCAGCAGCCTCCGCCGCGTACATTGCGAAGCGTGAGCCTTTTGTCATTCCCTGCAACTGGCCGGCTTGCAAAATCAACTCTTCGCGTGCCGTGACCTTCACCGCAAGTGTTGTCGAAATGGTGACGGGTGAAGTTGATGGAGATTTTGAAGAGACAGACGCCTCTAGTGGAAGAAGTTCTTCGCGGGTTGCGTTGATTGCCGACTCTGGATTGATTTTGCCATAGCCCCAGCGCGGATTCGGCACAGCACCAGTAAACTGGTCTTTGATTGCCGTGCGCGCCAAAAGGTCTCTGATTTGGGAGGCATCGAGTCGTGGATTTTTCTGCAACAGCAAGGCGACAACGCCCGCCACATATGGCGACGCCGCGCTCGTACCGCTCCAGGCAAGGTGCAAGCCGTCGCGTGTGACGATGGTTTGATCGAGATTGCCGTCGCCGTCTTTGGCGAGTGCCGATCCTTTCGCAAGCGTTGCGATGGTGTAGGTCGCAGGCGCAGAGATGTCCGGTTTGATCGTGCCATCGCGCCGATAACCGGGGCTTGAATAATCCGACAAGTCACCAACATTGAGATTGTACGAGGTCTGTTTACCAGCGACATTCTCCCACTGATTGCGAAAATCATAAGCGCCCACGGTCAAGACGTTGCCGGCATTGCCGGGTGAAGCAATCATGAATTTCGCTTCTGCACCGTTACCGAAACTCGCTTCGCTGTAGGAATCAAGGTACAGATCGAAACGTCCATTGCTGACGCGCTGGGTTGCACCGAATCCGCGGACGGTGTATTTGCCCGGTTGCAGGGTCAACACCAGACGGTCAGAGGTAGCGTTTCGTTGATTGCCCAACGAATTTGTTGATGACGTTGAGGACGGTTTTGCTGATGACTTGGAAGATTTCATAGGCGCTTCGATTTCTACAGCCGTTTGCACGAACTGCGAAAAGCTGACGGGCGCTTTCGTTTTCGCGGAAATCTTTGTCTGGAACCTACCCTCAACCGTATAGAAATATGCGTCGAGCGAAGTGCCTTTTTCGTCAACAAAGAAATTATCTATGCCGCTGACAATCAACCCCCAATCATCTGCGTGATCGAAATAGGCGCTGAGTTGGGTTTGTCTGGCGACGAACAATTCAATCGGTGGGCTGATGACGTCTGCCTGCCCTGTGCGGCGTGGTCCGAATATACCACCCGCGTGAAAACTGAACTTGCCTTCGTTGCCCGCCGCTACGCAGATGACCACGCCCTGCTTGCCATCGCCAGCCAGTTCGTTGAACATCGCTTCGACCGCGTCGTTGCCGTCGTGTGCGCTGTAGTGATTGCCTAAACTCAGATTGAGAACGCAAGCTTGATTGGATGCTTTCGCGGTTTCGACAATCCACTTCGCCGCCAGATAATACGGGAAAACGTTTTCTGTTGAGCTGTCGGCAACCGCTTTGACAATGATGAGGTCGGCTTCCGGTGCAGTTCCTTTGTAGGTGCCTGTGGGTAAGCCGTTGGCAGTGGCGCGTCCATTACCTGCCGCAGTTCCGGCAACCGCTGTGCCGTGTCCGTTCTTGTCTGTAGAGTTAATTGTGCCTTGCTCTTTCAGCGCGGCATTGATTTGCTCGCGTGTATAGAGGGTGCCGAGCGGCTTGTCTTTGGCGTCGTTGATCGGAGAACGCGAGCCTGTCTTGCCTTGCGACGTTGTGAAAGTGTTGTCGAACGGGTCGTAGAGGTAAAGTATGCGCGAGGTGCCATCGGCATTGATGAAATCCTGATGCCGCCAATCAATGCCTGTGTCGAGTATGCCTATGATGACACCTTTGCCGGTCATTCCTTGCGCGTCAAATTTATTGGCAAGCACAAGGCTGCCGCGTGTCAGGTCAGGCAGAGAGAGTTGCGGAGCTTTCTGCGCTTTGGGAATTTCCGGCAAGCGAGCGGCGGTTACCGATGAAACCGAAATGACGTTTTCATCGTGCGCCAGGGTTTCCAAACTCAAAACAGGTAAACTGGCATAGACGGTTTGATTTGCTATGAGACGAATGGTCGTCCCCGATTTTTCAAGTGTTGTGGCATCAGTGTCGGGCGCGACTTCGATGGCGACTTCGATAGCAGGATTAGTGTTGTTGCTGTTGATTCCGAAGCGTTTCTTTAATTCAGCTTCGGAAAATCTTTTCTCTTTTGAAGGGTTGTCGCGATTGGCGGAGAACTGCCGATAGAGCGATTGCAATTCGTGTGTGAGCTTGTCGAGGACGCTGCTGCCGCGTGTCAAACGCTCGACGCTTTCGCCTGGAAGTGTGTCTGGGTAGCGCGGGTTCTTGGGTTGTTGCGCGGCAAGAATCAAAGAAGGCAGTAGTGCAACGATAATAACTATCGAAATGGATTTTTGAATCGTAGACGCCTTCATGAATGATTCTCCTGGTCACTTCCCGATAGCCCTTTACCCCTTGATGAAAAGGGTGAAAAACCTGAAAGAGAGGCGGGGGTGAAAAACGAATGCAACGCCCCCGCCATCTCGTGGATTTTAGTATTTGAGTGTCTTGTTACCGGCGATGGATGCGGTGCGCGTAGATAGCAGGGAGCGCGATGGCACCGTTAAATTCCCGGCGCCTGCCGCTATGATTGGGTTCGCTCCTTTTAAATTCAGTCCACCCGCCGCCACCATGCCGGCGGAGTCGTTGCCGATGAGTGAAGCGCCGTCGTTGCCGACCAGTCTTGCCGCCAACCGCGCCGTCGAGCCTTCTGCGGCGATAATAGCGACGGCATCCTTGTTCGTTGTAAAGTTGACATTCGGCTTATAGACGGGGAGGAACTTTATGGGAGTCACCCGCATAGAGTTGTGATAAGCCCTGACCGCGTCGCGCAGTTGGTTGTAAGAACTCCAACTGCCGTTGTTATAGAGCTGGATGCTGCACTCGTTGGTCGAGCCCCACCCTGCGGGGGTGCTTCCTCTGACCTCTTTGAAGGCTTGGGTAATCCAAGCATCTTTGCAGACGCCCGCCCCGCGCACCTTATTGACCAGGTCGGCGTAACTGGACCAATTGCCGCCGTAGTTCGCCTTATTACACTCGTCAGCGTCCCCGGAACCTTTGACTGTGCGGCCAGTAACCTCTTGAACGGATTGCGAAATCCATGCGTCACGGCATTGCGCGTTGGCATTGGTCGAAAAAACCGGCAGCGTAAGCATGGCTGCGAGAGCGAAAAGCATTATCATTTTATGTCTCAACATCGTTCGTTTCTCCTTTTACTGAGTAATCGCTGCCTCGCTGTTGTTTGGCAGGCAGGGTGAGTGAATTCTCCAGCCACGTCGGGCAAGAAAGTGCTACGGGCTGCTTGATTGCGAAAGGCTTCTATTTCGCCTTCATGAAGTAACGCGCTATTTCAATGCGAAAACTCTAACCTCGCGGAAATTTTTCTTTATCAAAGTCATATTAATTTTCAACAGACAACAGATAGAGCAGTTGATGTCATCGCATTGCGCGGATTTGGCGAGAATATTGTTGCCAGCCAATTCTGAAGTGAGAGAACTTGTTGAAGAAAAGGAGGACCGATTGAATAACCCATCCGATTCGTTGACGCTTGGTGATAAAGCCAATAGACTCTCTATTGCAGAAACAGTGAAGAGTCCACATCCCCGATACTCACTAATCGAATGCAATCGTGCAGATTAATCAAGCGGTGAAGGTAATGTCAGGAGATTTAACTCAACTCCTTAAAGAGTGTAGCGACGGAAAGCAGCAGGCTCTCGATGAGCTTTTGCCTGCTGTCTATGACGAGTTGCGCCGTCTTGCCGATAGCTACTTGCGTCGCGAACGCACCGACCACACTTTGCAAGCTACGGCGCTTGTGCATGAAGCGTATTTGAAATTGATAGACCAGCATAGCGTTAGCTGGCAGAATCGCGCCCATTTCTTCGGCGTAGCTGCGCAGTTGATGCGGCGCATCTTGGTTGATCACGCGCGCGGACACCTCAGAGAAAAACGCGGCGGGCAGCGGCAAAAGCTTTCGCTGGACGAAGCAATCAGCTGGGTTGAAGAGCGCGATGTGGATTTAGTAGCACTTGACGATGCCTTGAAAGAACTGGCGAAATTCGATGAGCGCAAGAGCCGACTGGTCGAACTGCGATTCTTCAGCGGTCTTTCGATTGAAGAAACATCGGAAGTCTTAGGCATCGCGCCCTCGACTGTTTTGCGCGATTGGAGTCTGGCAAAAGCCTGGCTCTATAATCAAATTACCAAATAGGTGTTAGGTATTAGGTATTAGGCTTTAGATATTCAAGCTATCGGTTGCCTGGTGATTTGGAATACCGATGAGAGATAAATTTCATGCTCTCATCTATTATCATTTCCAATCTGAAACCTAACCCCTAATACCTAGCACCTAAAACCTATTTTATGACTCCTCAACATTGGCAGTGCATCGAAGTTCTCTTTCAGGCTGCACTCGAACACCAACCGGAAGCACGAATCGCTTATCTTGAAACCGCCTGCGCTGCGGACGACCCTCTGCG
>JANMSG010000758.1:0-11115 GCA_031389065.1 Acidobacteriota bacterium
GAACTTGCGCGATACGAATGTGCGAATGCGCTAACTCGACTAATTGTTGCAGGAGTTTTATTGTTCAATGATTTGGAAGATTCTTTGCACAAAATAGATATTCTGCCTATCCAATACCATTAAATAATTCAGACCAAGCGAGTCGTTGAAATTGCCTTAAAGCTTGGTCGCCAAAATGCGTATGATGCTTCATATATTGGCTTAGGGGAAAAACTCGGATGCGAATTGTGGACTTTAGACGGCCCGCTTTATCGCAATGCGATAGGACAAGGTTTTGCCGTCAAACTTATTTCTAATCCTAATCAGCCTTGATTGATAAATAAAATGGCGGTCTTACCGGAAACAAAAGAGCACCAAAAATTGCCGCAACCCATTGTGGATAAACTCCGAGCCGCGATTGGCGAGCGTAATGTGCTGACCGAACCGGATGAGTTACTGGTTTATGAAGCCGACGCCCTTACGGTTATCAAACATCTGCCTACGGCTGTCGTTCTTCCGAAAGACGCAGAAGAGGTTTCGGCGGTCGTCAAGATTCTGGCGGAAGAAAACATCGCTTTTACGCCACGCGGCGCAGGTACAGGACTCACCGGTGGCTCGATTGCTTTTGATGGCAGCGTCATCGTAGAGCTTGCGCGGCTCAATCGTATTCTCAAAATTGATTATGAAAACCGTCTGGCAGTTGTTGAAACAGGGGTTATCAATGTCCATCTTTCGCAAGCCACTTCGCCTGATGGTTATCATTACGCGCCAGACCCTTCGAGTCAAATGGCATGCACGATTGGCGGCAACGTCGCGCAGAATTCCGGCGGTCCGCATTGCCTAAAATACGGCATGACTACCAATCACATACTGGCGCTTGAAGTCGTTTTGCCGACTGGCGAAATCGTTACCTTAGGCGGCGGCGGTGTGGATGCGCCGGGTTATGATTTGCTTGGCGCGTTCGTAGGTTCGGAAGGCACCTTCGGCATCGCTACGAAAGCGACGGTTAAGCTGACGCGCTTGCCGCAATCTATCAAAACTTTGCTCGCAGAATTTATGACGGTGACGGATGCCAGCCGCAGCGTTTCGGCAATCATCGCCGCGGGAATCTTACCCGCAGCTTTAGAGATGATTGACCGTGCGACGATTGTCGCGGTTGAAAATTCCATCTTTGCGGGCGGTTTTCCGACTGATGTTGCGGCGTTGTTGATTATCGAAATTGACGGCTTGACGGTAGGCATAGAGGGCGAAGCCGAACGCGCCGTTGAAATTTGTCTTCGCAATAGTGCAAGGGCAGTGCGAGTTGCCAAAGACGACGCGGAACGTATGCGATTATGGGGCGCTCGCAAACGCGCCTTCGGAGCGATGGGGCGCATCAAAGCCGATTTGATGGTGCAAGACGCTGTCATCCCGCGTTCAAAACTTCCTGAAGTGTTAGACGAAATTTATGCCATCGCAGCGCGGCATGAATTGAACATCGCCAATGTCTTTCACGCAGGTGACGGCAACCTTCATCCGAATATCAGTTACGATGGGCGCAATCCTGATCAAGTGCGGCGCGTCGAGCAAGCCTCGAAAGAGATTATGAAGTTGTGCGTAGACGCAGGCGGCACCATCACCGGCGAACACGGCGTCGGCGCAGACAAAATCAGATACATGGACTTGATCTTTTCCGACTCGGATATGGAGAGAATGCTCGCTGTCAAAAATATTTTTAACCCTACGGGTTTATGCAATCCCAGCAAAGTGATTCCCGCAACCAAGACCTGCCGCTATTGCAGCTTCGGGTTAGAGAAGTAAGCCAAGATGATTGATATCAAGAACTGGGCAAATTATAGAGAGAAAACTCTAAAAGCTGCCAAACTTAGACCCAGGATGTATTTAGGCAGCGAACAATACGGACACTTGGTTGCAATCAAAGAGGCTCTGGCGCTTGTGTGGATAGCCAAAGTCTTTCGCGCACCACAAAAAGCAACCGTTTTTCTGTCCCCAAATCAATTCGTCGTGCTTTGCGAAACCCGTCCTCTTCTCAAAGAGCTTAACAGAGTTTTGTCTTGGGAAAACAAACAGATATTAACCGATGGATGGGCAGAGGAGTTAAACGAGTATACAGGTTTTGGTAAGACTTTAGGGCACGGTCTTCGAGGATGGAAACATTACTATTTTTCCCGTACAGGACCAAGAATATATTACCTGGATTCTTTATCACTTTTTTCGAGGCGCTTATGTTTAGCCATAAAAACGGATGAGGGATATTGGTATCAGACTTTTTTACATGGATTTCCTCAATCTGAACCTTCTCTCATTCAAAAGAAATCATCAGTTGGTTTACTGCTGGCCGTATCCTTAGACTCCGAGTGGTGTAAATTGCCTATCACTGATGAAGAGGCTAAAACTGTACTGTCTTTTCATCACAATGCCACGCATTTTCGCAAAGTACAAATGGGGAGCGGACATGGCGGGTCAAATATAACGACTGTTGTAAAAACGCGCGATATTACCTTCCCAAATACGATAATCCAATCGCATAAAGAAGATGATTTAGTTTCCGAGACAAGCGTGCCATCAGATGAAATTCTCAAATGGCTATAAAAAATGATTGGTTAGTGGCCTTTTCTTTCGTGGAAAGAGAAACAGAAATGCTATTCACAGTTCACGCCTTGGCTTGCTTACCAGAGTGGCAACCTGAAGTTTGAACTTTGAACCTTTCTTTTTAAGCATAAATATTTATTACCAATACAGCTTTCAAACAAGTATAATGCCTCGTTCAATCAGTCGTATTCGTTTCATCAGTACCTATTGCAGCGCAGAGTCATTGCGCTGTAGTTCATGACAAACTTTTCAAACAGGCTTTAATTACCGTATCGCTACTTCCCTTTTGAATTTCTCGGGCTCAGCAATTGAGAGTGAAAAGAGAAGTTCGAATACAAGCAATGATTCGCTAAGCGGTACCGCCAACAATCATCACCGGCTCAGTTTACCTTTCAGCCGCAGGCTACCAGGTGAGGTCATGGAAGAACCAAACAAACTCTCCCTTTACGAAGTGATGGAAGATGAATTCGTTCACTTTTTCGGCAAAGATGAATTATCGCCAAACTACAAAGCTCTCAGAGATGACCCGAATAATTCATCAATGAGCAAAGCTGAGTTGAGCGAGAAATTGCTCCCTGAGATTCGTCGAGAGTTTCACAGGAAGAATCTACTTGCCTTGTGTTTGTCCGGCGGCGGCATTCGCAGCGCAACCTTCGCGCTGGGCTTGATGCAAGGTCTGGCGCGCAAACAGCGACTCGAATTCTTTCACTACCTTTCGACCGTGTCGGGAGGCGGTTACATAGGCAGTTGGCTTTCGGCCTGGATTCATAGAAACGGCAGAGAAGAGGTCTTCAAGCATTTAGAGAACAAAGAGAAACCCTCACCCATAGAGGTTGAGCCTGAGCCGATTCGTCATCTGCGTTCTTACAGTAACTACCTGAGCCCGAAATTGGGTTTCCTTTCCGCAGACACCTGGACATTGGTCTCAATCTATTTCAGGAATCTGCTGTTGAATTGGGCAGTCATTATCCCGCTTCTCTTAGCGATTCTGCTCATTCCAAGATTGTGCGTCGCCATAACCCAGTTGCACGCGACAGGCGCGCTCAAAGAATTCTTATTATACGGCTCTTTCCTCACAGGCTTTCTTGCAGGAGTTTGGGCGCTTACTTATGTAGCCATACACCGCCCAACTTTCCAGGTTTACAAAGTAAAGAATCGTGATGAAGACAGTCAAAACGCAAAGCACGAAGATGATGACCAGGAGAGCCAAAGCCGATTCCTGCGGTTCTGCTTTTTGCCCTTACTTATGTCTTGCTTGTTGCTCTCTCTCTTCTGGGTTTGGTTTCACAACGGTGATGGCGCTCCTCAAGAGCTGCCCGTTTCTACCTTCATATTCTTCGGAATAGCAATCAATGGGCTCGCCGGTATCATCAGTTTTATTTGGTTTTTCATAAAAATCCATGCGAAGAAAGAGTATGCAAAAGAATTAACCGGAGAACTCTTAAAAGCGATTTTCCCCATGCTGATTGCGGGTGCCGGAGGAGGATGGATGCTCTACCTCTTAGGTGAGAAAATCTTTCGTCCGCCTTACGATCAATCGCCTCACAGTCCATCGCTCTACGTCTGTTTTATGCTGCCTTTGATGCTTGCGGCATTCTTCCTTGCCACCGTCTTGTTTGCAGCATTCACCAGCAAAACCTGGAGATGGATGGATCGTTTGATGAGACGCGCAAGCGCGAAACACATTGCTCAAGATGTAGCCGATGAAGCCGATAGAGAATGGATGGCAAGAGTGGGCGCGTGGCTATTGATAGGGCTTATCGCCTGGATGGCAATCAGCGTTCTGGTGATTTTTGCGCCCATCGGTCTGATCTCTTTAGAAAAAAAACTTCAGGGCGTGGTCACCGCAGCAGGCGCATTGTCAGGATTTATCACCTGGCTGTTCGGGCAAGGCTCAAAGACCGCAGCCAACAAAGAGAAAGAAGAAGGCAGTTGGCAGCAGTATGTTCTCAAAATCGCCGCGCCGCTTTTCCTCATCATTTTCATCGCCTTTCTGTCGCTCGTAAACAACCTTTTGCTTATCCTTTGTAACCGTTTCTTCGGATCTTTACCGGGAAACCCTTTAAACATTTCTACTTTGCTTCTTGAATTTGGCGACTTTCAATCTCATCAATTGCTGATTAACCATTCATCCGTCCGCATCGTTTTTGTCCTGGCAGCGTTGTTGCTCGCCCTAGGCGTAGGCGTAGGATTTTTAATCAACGCGAACAAATTTTCGCTTCACAGTATGTATCGCAATCGCTTGATTCGCGCCTATCTTGGCGCCTCCAACATTGGTCGCCGTCCAAACAAATTCACAGGCTTTGATGAAAAAGACAACCTGGACATGTACAAACTTCAGTCGGAGCAATTTCACAGAACCAGCTTCAAAAACGGCGGCACAAACCTGGTAGATAATCTCAAATCTGTAGACGATCTTGATAACCAAAAGCTCAAGGCGGAATCCGTCGAAAAGAGAAAGCGCAACGCGGCTTACGCAAATCTCTTAAATCACCTGTCGGCAAAAAGTAAATCGTTTGTGAAAAAACATGCGCAGGGCAAACCCGTGTCGGAAGAATTTCTGGATCACTTGATTCAAGATTTGAATGAGCTGTCAGAGCGCGAAGATTTTGTGAGTATATTGCCGGAGGTGATTGAAGCGGCATTACCCACGGATGAAAAAGAGGCGCAAAAAGAGCTTCGTAAAGTTTCCAATCTGCGGTTATTGCAGCAAGCCATCGCCCAGGATTTGGCAGACTCTTCTTCACGAAGCGCCGAAGCACAGGTCAGCCAAATGATCGCGGAGGCATCCGAAGATGAAACCGACCATCAAACGGTTGGCAAGGACACCATCATTTCGCCAAGACCGACGAAGAAATTTCTCACTAAGCCGCTGCACATCGTCAATATGGCTTTGAATTTAGTGCAGGGCGAAAACCTCGCGTGGCAACAGCGCAAGGCAGAAAGCTTCACCGTCTCGCCGCTCCATGCGGGCAATTCCTGCACGGGCTATCGCACCTCGAAAGAGTATGGCGATGCGATTTCGCTTGGCACTTCCGTAGCCATTTCCGGTGCGGCTGTCAGCCCGAACATGGGTTATCACTCATCGCCGCTGGTTACCTTTATCTTAACTCTGCTCAATGCGCGTTTAGGTTGGTGGTTGGGTAATCCGAAAGATGAAACCACCTATCGGCGTGGCTATCCAAAATTTTCCATTCGTCCCCTGGTTGAAGAAGCCTTAGGACTGACCAACGATGAGAATCCTTACATATATCTTTCAGACGGCGGTCATTTCGAAAACCTTGGTTTATATGAAATGATTTTGCGCCGCTGCAAATACATCGTTGTCAGCGACGCCGGCCAGGATTCCGGTTACACGTTCGAGGATTTAGGCAACGCGATTCGCAAAATCCGCATAGATTTGGGAGTTGAAATTACCATGGGCGAGGTGCAGATGTACCCCCGAAATAGCCAGAAGAAAGGCATCTATTTCGCTATCGGCAAAATTGATTACAGCGAGGTTGATAAAACCGTTGCGCAAGAAGAAAGCGCAAACCCAATCGAAGGCGTATTGATTTACGTCAAACCGGCATTTTACGGAGACGAGCCTATGGATGTTTTCAACTATGCGCAATCGAGCGTCACGTTTCCCCACGAAACTACTGCCGATCAATTCTTCAGTGAATCGCAATTTGAAAGCTACAGAAGTCTAGGCTTGTACATCGCCGATAAGATGTACCCGAAATAAGAATCAATCTATTTTGTAATACTTTTTGCTTTTCTGCATATCTGGATGAAAGCATTTTTCATGTAGAGAATGCCTTTCATTTATTTCGTTGATACGGTTCAACCATTGCAAGACGTTTTGAAGCCGAATCCCCGGCATACATTTGATGAATCAAAATTCTGTCGAGCAAGAGCCTGAAGTGTGATACAAGTCAGGCTCTAAGATTGTGCATTTGTAAAAAGTTTCCGATAGAAAAAGATATTTTCGTAAGCTAAAACTCGCGTAAGATTCACACAAACAAGCGCAAAGGAGAACTTGACAATGTGTCCTGTAAAAGCCGTTTGGTCGTTGAATCAAGCCATAAAATTATAAATCAAAAGGAGAATAGTTATGGAAAAAGCCTATGTTGCCTACCCTTCAGCTTTCATCTTGGAAGTGCCTGGGGGAAAAAAGATCAAACACCTCCTATGGGGTGATTTTGTAAGTCTGCTTGGTGAACAGCAAGGCGAATTTATCAAAGTTCGAGGTCGCGGCAAAACCGGCTGGATGCGCAAAAAAGATGTTACAGAAAAGCGTCTGCTGGAAATTTATTTTGTTGATATCGGTCAAGGCGACGGAGCTTTTCTTGTCATGCCTGACGGCAAATTCATGCTCATTGATGCAGGTGAAGCAGACAATATGTATCGTTTTCTCTGCTGGCGCTTTAACCTGGATAAAAACCCGAACCGCGTCATTACCATTCCCAACGCGATTATGTCTCATCCCGATTCAGACCACTATCATGGTTTTGCCCCCCTCTTCAATAATAAACAATTCAAGTTTGATACGGTTTATCACAACGGCATTATTGAACGTGCCGCAGAGACTCAAAATGCGAAGCTTGGACCGAAAAAAAAGATTGACAATGTGACCCACCTGACGGATGTGATTGTTGATCAAACCGCCTTAAAAACCGTCATTGATGACCCCCAAAAAGTTGGAAATGGCAGATTTCCCACGATGCTCAAAAAAGCCTCTGCAAGCGGACGGGTAGGAAAATTTCAAATGCTATGTTCAGAGGATGGTTTTATGGAAGGGTACGAAGATGATAAGGAATTGAAGATTCACGTACTTGCTCCTGTACCTAAAAATATTGATGGAAAGCGATTCTTACAATGGTTTGAAGATGTAGGGAAAACGAAAAACGGGCATTCGGTTGTAATAAAATTGGAGTACAAGCGATTAAAGGTTTTGCTTGGCGGAGACCTCAATATTCCTGCCGAAGAACATTTGCTGAGCCACTACACTGGTTTAGAACCCAAGCCTGCTTCAGAACAAGAACGTGAAGAGTTGGTTAAAAAGGCCCGAGAAACATTTGAATGCCATGTAGCAAAAGCCTGTCATCATGGTAGCGCCGACTTCAGTACTGTATATTTGCAAGCTGTCAACCCTTTCGCCACCATTGTATCAAGCGGCGATGATGAGCCGCACTGTCACCCTCGCCCTGATGCACTCGGAGCCTTTGGCAAGAACAGTCGTGGTGATCGCCCTCTGATTTTTAATACCGAACTAGCACGTTCAAGTAAAGAAAACATCAAAAATCCGACTGTGCTTCGTAAAGAGATAAAAAAACTCTTTTCAAATTTACAAGTCGCAATGACTGTTGAAGAGAAACAAAAGGCTCAAGAGAAAGTAGACACTTGGCTTGAAAAAAGAATTACCAGAAGTGTCACGGTTTATGGTCTGATTAACTTGCGAACCGACGGAGAGCGAGTCGTGCTTGCTCAAAAATTGGAAATTCCAAGAGATCTAACCAGGGAAGAATGGGATATTCATAAGCTTGAATCGGATGAAGAAGGAAATTGGAAGTACATTTCCAAGCATGAAGATTGATGAAATATTCTTGTCAGGTTTTCCGGCTCATTCTCTTTTCAGGTGATGACACCGAGAAATCAGCCGGAAGAGCCGCGAACCATCCAGTTCGCGGCTGATTGAATCAATGGCGCAATCTTGTTCTTTCCGTTTCTCGTTCGCCGAAGACTACCGCTTACCTTTTGATGTGGCGCCAGGAGTTGCTGGTTTCGCGCCTCCTGTGTTCAAAGCGACAGGCAAGGGGTAGCCTTTCCCTTGCAGGGCAGCAATTACGATTACCACTTCCTTTGCACCTTTGAAGGTACGCGTTACCTTGCCGCTTTCAGCCTCGGCTTTTTTATCAATCTCTTTCTTTACGGGAGCATTGGCGTTTGGTCTATTGTTACTGTTTGCCATTGAAGACGCGGACGTATTGGAATTCGGTTGCGAATTTTTTGCCATCACAGCATCCAAATTGCCTTTTGCATCACGCGACATCTCTGTGAGCGCCTTCATCACCTGATCACGTTCCGACTGACTCAACTGTTCGAGTGTGACGCCATATTTTGCAAGCACTTGGCGAAGATTCTCTTCGTTGTTGGTATCCATATCGTAAACATCCCGATAAATATGGAGTTTTCCATCTTCGACGACGAGGGTTTCATAACGTAGTTCAATGGGCACGGTTGAATTGAGCTTCACGTTCTTGGTCTCTGTGCGATTCTTTCCGTACTCGGCAATATCCTGACTGGTTAACTCAGCTTTTCCTACTTTTGCTAAATCAACGACAAAGTCGCGCAATTGTGTATCGGTTAAGCCGACGCAGCCGTGCGAGGCGAAGCCGCCGATTTGCGCGAGTTTTTTGCCACCGTGAATCAGCGAAGGCATACCAATCGGAATTTTCGCGATACCGAGCGGATTTAATTTGCTTCCGGCTTCAACCTTTTCTCCGACTTTCACTTTATTTGACCCTTCTACCCAGGGCTCATCCGGCGGCGTCCACGTAGGATTAAAGATGATCTCTTTAGCCTGACGCATTCCGACAGGCAAAGGAAACTCCGGATAACCGATTCCTACTTTATAAGACTTAACCAACTGACCGTTTTCAAAAACATCCATTCGATAAGCCGGCGCATTCACCACGACGCGCGTATCTGTCGGTACAGTATTGCGCGTCGATGTCGTTGGTGTCGGGCTTGCCGTAGCATTCGCGCCAGGTGCGCCGCTGCTCCAGGATTCGTTCAATAAAGCAGCCAGTTGTTGGGTCTTCTCTTCGCCAATCACTGATTTGACGCGCTCCGTCGCTTGATTGCGAGCGTTGAAAGTGGAATTGCTGTCTTCGGATGGAGCGACTCCTTGTGCCGGTTTTTTAGGTTCACTGGTAATCGTTCGCAACTGGCTAATCTGGCTATCTGTCAGTTGAAGACGAGTTTTCAAATTAGAGGCAAAGGTCTCATCTGCAAGAAACGCTTTGAGCATAGGCAGCGTAAACATCGGGCCTTTCGCCATGCTGTTTGATGTCGAAGTATTGGTGTTTGTAGATATGTTGCTATTGACGTTGTTAACTGCCGACAGATTTGCATTCGGCGTATTGGTCACAGGCTGGTTCGTGGTATTTGTACAGCCGGCAATGATTAAGGTCAGTGTGATAAATAACGCTGTCAGACTTAAACGATTCTTATTCATAAAATATTTCCTCTCGCTTCTATTCGATTCATGTGCAGCGCATTTTAATTTAACGCAGCAAGGGATACGGGTTGATATTATCGCCACGAAAGAATTCCTTCGGATTTGAAACTGCCCAGATGGCGAAATGTAAATGATAGTTGCCGGCGCCAGCGTTGCCTGTGTCACCCACATAGCCAATCACTTCGCCCTGCTTGAGTTGTTTGCCTTCGACAATACCATCGGCATAGCGATCCAGATGCGCGTAGTAAAAGACCAGATTGCCGTAAGAACTAAATTGATAGAGAGTATTGCCGCCTCGTTCACTGAACATAATCCTGCGGATTACGCCGTCGGTAGCTGCCAGCACAGGGGTTCCACGGGCTGCCATAATATCTAAAGCGTTGTGTATACGGCTTTCGGAACGCGCATCGCCATAGTTATCACGCAATTGATGCGGTCCTATGCCGGAGACTGGAACAATCAATTTCGGCACACTCGTCGAAGGGTTTGTTGAAATGTTAGGTGCCGGCACAGGCGTAGGCGCAGGTGCAATCTTCGGCGCAGGCGGATTCGCTGTTATCACAAGCTCTGGGTTTGTAACCTCCACCTTTGTCGTCGGCGTTGCGGCTACAGGCTTTGTCGGCGTGGCAGCAGATGGCGCGCTCATGGACTCACGGTTTCGCCACACGGCAGAACCGGGCGATAATATTAAAGCGATAACCCCCAGCAAGACTGCGTAGAGTACATAGCGCATAATTTTGTCGCGTCTCAACACAAACCTTGAAGAGTGCAAGCCTTATGCCTGTTGTAAAATTATAGAAAAACTCAATCGATAAACGAGATAGCTATGAAAAATGGGAAGATTCGCTTGTCTAACAAGGCCCAAGATGTACGGCTATCATACGTTTGTGTTTGAACCCGTACAGAGGTTACATAAATTTTCGGCATGATCGTCCAAACGATAAGCATTATCAGGTACAAAAGTTCTTCTCTACTTGTTATCAATCTTCTAGCGTTGTAGATTAGCTGTTTCTGTTCAAGCAATCACACCGGTGGAAATCGTTTCGAGGAGCTTTCCCATGCGTACACACAAAATCGTCTGCTTGTTTGTGGCCGTCACAATCACTTTCGCAAGCCTGCCAATCCAGGCTTCGCAACCTGTGATCACTTCATCACCCGCAGCGCAAACTTCTGCGTTCACCGTTGAAGATATGCTAGACATTGTCAATCTCAATGTCGCCGATTTGAGCGAAGACGGAAAATGGATTGTCGCCACCTCGTCGTCGCTGCGTGACCGAATTGGCATCAATAATCATCGCTTCGGCGACCCTACCTACATG
>JANMSG010000786.1:0-3449 GCA_031389065.1 Acidobacteriota bacterium
ATGCGAGACAAACTGGTCTTAATCGCCAGCCCTGAGCATCACCTGGCAAAAGAGAAGCGCGTTCATATACGCGATCTCGGCGGCGAGGCTTTCATTGCTCATAACGCGCATTCGCCGGCGCGTCAAAAAGTCATAGACACATTTCGCAAGTACCAGACGCCGCTTAACATCACTACAGAGATTGCCACGATGGAGACGATTAAGAAATTTGTGGCGCTCAATATCGGCTTAGGGTTTGTGCCGTTAATGTGCGCCGAAGAAGCCGTAGCGCGTGGCGAGTTGGCAATCATTCCGCTCGAAGGCTTCCATCACGAGCGCAACCTTTGGGCTGTGCGGCGCAAAACCGAATCGCATTCCCATGCGGCGCAGGCTTTAATGAAAGTCATTAAAGCGTTAACCGTAGACACCATTAACGAATCGAATTTACCACCAGTGGAAAAAGATGTGCCGGAGGCCAAAGAGATAACGCCGATTAATTAAATCACTCCGCGCAACCGTTGCGCAGGTTTTTCGATTATTGGATTGCGTACTCCTTGCGCGTCAGACGCATTATCAGAGATCACAATTTTGGGAGGGAAAGTTGAAGAGAGTGAGAATCGTAGCAACGCTTGTTTTCATCGCAGGCGTAGTCATATTACTTTCCAATCAATCAATGGCATTTCCACCTTTCTTAGCGAAAGCGAAAAAGTTTGGCGCCAAAGATTGTCGTTTCTGTCACGTCAAAATGGAAGGCGGCGAGCCTTACGCGGCGCGTGGCAAATGGTTAATTAGTGAAAAAGCGAAACGCAACGCAGATGCAGTTGATCCAGAGTGGTTGGCAGATTACAAAGCCACAAAGAAAGGTAAGCAGTAGACAGTAGGCAGTAGGCAGTGAATTTTAGTTTTTCCATGAATCATCCACTACTGATGATTCAACAAGCAAAAGGGACAATCAGAAAACTGCCTACTGCCTACCGCTTACTGCCTACTGTTATATCAATTCCGTCTTACCCGGAATCAGCATAAGCAGAACGGGCGTTGTTTCATAGAAGAGTTGGCCCGCACTGCCTGGCAAGTCGCTCAACACTCAGGGTCGGTTTATCAACGCTAAGATTCAGGAGCCATTCAGGCATCCTGTTCACGAGATTTTGGAAACTCCTTACTTGGAGCAGACTAAGTATATGTGTAGACAGGGAACTAAAAAGTGGTAGCAAATAAAAAACTTGGCACCCCCATCAAGTGAATTTCGGGGAGGTATTGGTAACTTACTAAAGCAGGTGAAGTACCGTAGGTTGTCTAACCTGCGGTTGATGAAGGTCAACATAGATTTTGGAGGTCAGCAAAGGACTTGCGAACCAAGACGGCAGCAGACTGGGCAGTTACCTGTACATTTCTTGCGCAAATCCTGGGTAACTACGAAGGCAGGCAAATTTATTGAAGCAGGAGGCTTGATTATGACGCATATCGCATTTCCACCAAAGCAAGGATTGTACGATCCTCAATACGAGCATGACGCATGCGGCGTAGGCTTTGTCGTTGACCTGAAAGGACGAAAGTCGCATGACCTGGTTCAAAAAGGTTTACAGGTGCTCTTTAATCTGGATCACCGCGGCGCCTGTGGGGCTGAGAAAAACACAGGAGACGGGGCTGGCGTTCTACTACAGATGCCGCACCGATTTCTGCTGAAGGAATGCGACAAACTAAAGATCAAGCTACCAGTTGCCGGACAGTACGGCGTGGGAATGGTTTTTCTGCCGGTCAATGCTGCAAGCCGCGCCGAAATTGAGCAACTATTCGAGCAAGTCATCACCGACGAAGGCCAACGCGTCTTGGGTTGGCGCACGGTTCCCACAGACAACTCGCCTATAGGCGCATCGGCACAAGCCACTGAACCGGTAATCCGCCAGATCTTCATCGAACGAGGTGAAGGGTTGGCCGACGACCTGGCGTTTGAGCGCAAGCTCTACATAATCAGGAAACAGGTAGGAAAAGCAGTCCGTGCGTCTGCCATCAGCGACCGCCAAATGTTTTATATCCCAAGCCTGTCTTACAAGACCATTGTCTATAAGGGAATGCTGAAAACCGACCAGCTCAAGGTCTACTTCCCAGACCTGGTCGATAGCGATTTGGAATCGGCGATGGTGATGGTGCATTCGCGGTTCAGCACCAACACTTTTCCGAATTGGGCACGCGCACATCCTTATCGCTACCTGTCGCACAACGGTGAGATCAACACTCTGCGCGGCAACATCAATTGGACGCACGCCCGCGAAAGCATTTTCGAGTCGGAGTTATTCGGGGCTGACATCAAGAAGATTGTTCCGGTGATTGACGACCAGGGTTCGGATTCATCCATGTTCGATAATGTGCTGGAGATGCTGACCTTGACCGGGCGTTCGCTGCCGCACGCCATGATGATGATGATTCCCGAACCGTGGAGCGGTCACGAGACCATGAGCGAAGAGCAAAAGGCCTTCTACGAATTCCACTCATGTTTGATGGAGCCCTGGGATGGGCCTGCTTCCATCGCCTTCACGGACGGGAAATGGATCGGCGCGGTGCTTGACCGCAATGGCCTCAGACCTTCGCGTTACTACGTCACGAAAGATGACTTGGTGGTGATGGCTTCCGAAGTCGGCGTGCTCGACATTCCAGCCGATCAGATTCTTTTGAAAGGCCGCCTCCAGCCTGGTCGCATGTTTCTGGTTGACTTGGAACAGGGACGAATCATTGATGACAACGAATTGAAGTACGCGATTGCTACCGAACACCCTTACGGCGAGTGGATTCGCGACAATATGGTGAAGATTGAAGAACTCCCCGATCCACCTTTCGTTCACGGACCGGCTCATTCGACGGTCTTGCTGCGCCAACACGCCTTTAGCTATACCTCAGAAGATTTGAAGATCCTGATGGGACCGATGGCCGCCAACGCCAACGAAGCGCTTGGCTCGATGGGCAACGACACGCCGCTTGCGGTACTCTCGAACAAGCCGCAATTGCTTTATAACTATTTCAAACAACTCTTCGCTCAGGTAACCAACCCGCCTGTGGACGGGATTCGCGAAGAACTGATTATGTCTTCGGATACGACCATCGGACCGGAAGCGAATATGCTGAAGCCAACCCCACGTTGCGCCAGGCAAATCAAGCTCACGACGCCGATTTTTACCAACGAGAACCTCGAAAAACTCAGACATCTGGGAGAACAGCACGGCAGCTTGTCAGGGTGGAAATCCATCACTTTGCCAATCTTGTTTGCAGTCAACGGCGGTGGCACAGCGCTTCAACAGGCGATGGAAGAAGTCTGCCAGCGGGCGAGTCAGGCAATCGCCGATGGCTACGACATTATTATCCTCTCTGACCGTGGTATTGACCGCGACCACGCAGGGATTCCCGCGCTGCTGGCAGTGGCAGGTGTCCATCATCATCTGATTCGCGAAGGCACGCGCACTCAGGTGGGATTGGTC
>JANMSG010000809.1:0-19331 GCA_031389065.1 Acidobacteriota bacterium
GAGCGGGTGATGGCGAGAGTCAATCATGAAGGCAATATCTATCTTTCGCACACCAGACTCAACGGCAAATTTACCATCCGTCTTGCCATTGGCAACATTCGCACAATGCACGAACACATCAAGCTTGCCTGGGAGGAATTGAATAAAGCGTTGGCGCAACCGAATTTGTGATAATCATTTTCGTATTTCGATCGCTACTTCTTGGGGATCTTGCCAAAAGCTGTAACACAATCATGCTCAACCATTGAAGCTGATCGAAGCGATGTCTTCCCAGCGGACTTCTATGCGACTTGCGGTTCCTAATTTGACCGTCACGATATCGCCGTTGAGGGTGAACTCTTTGCATTTGAGTTCGCTGCCGCCCAAAAGTTTAATGCGAATGGAGTCGGTTTCCGTAGAAGAAGTGCGTATGGATTCGGCATCTTCCATAGCGATTACCGCATAGCTTTTCGCTTCGCCGCTGCTCGTTTCCGTCATCGCAACGCGCAGGCGACCCGATGCTTCCTCGCGTATGAGCGTGCGTCCGCGAACTGCACTGCCGTTTTTTAATAAGATGATGAATCCCGCTGACTCTTCTTGAGCCTGAACGGTTGATGCGAATAGGAATACCGCTATCGTGAAAATAAAGATGGTTTTGATTTTCATATCTTTGATTTAATCCGTGTATTTTTTATAGATGATTTTCAACCGCTTGAGGTACTCTTTGCGGTCAACGGCATAGTACACTGCTGTAGGGCTTGAAGCAACCAAGGATTCGACAGCCTGCTCGAATGCTTCATGGTCATCTGATGAACGGATGCCTTTCAATTTCAAATACCCTATGCGATGCAAACGATTCATCAACTGCGCCAGAGAAATTCTGCGCTCGCCTTGGCGTTTGCGGTTTGGCATCGAGCGCGCCATCAAATGATCAACAACGAGAGCATCGCCGTAAACTGTTGCTGAGATTTGCAGGTAGCCATCAGTGTGTGTCCAGGCTTTTGTAAGGGAGCTTGTGAATTGAACCTTGTTGATTTCGGCTGCTAAAACGTCGTCCCAAGCCAATGATGGTGTGAAAAAACTGATACTCGCGGTGACCGTTTCCATCCACCATGAAGGGTTGCCAAATCCGACTCTCTGTTTGAGTTCGTCGAGCCACGCGGAAAAAATATCCATTCCGGTTTGTTCAGGACAAGATAAATCAAAGCGTTCCGCATCTTTTTCAAGCCTCGCCCAAGTCTTTTTTCTTGCTTCTGCAAAAGACGGATGAGCGTAAACGCGAAGGGCGTGAAAGCGTGCCGACCAACCTTTTGATGCCTTGCAGAAAGGGCAAAGCTGCAAACCTCCCTCATCGAAGAAATGCGGTCTGGTGGTTGCCGCGCCGCTGAAATCTGAGGTTTCGGGCGTATGGTGGAGCAATTCGGAATACGCCCCGCCGGGCGATACATTCAATTCGTTGATGAAAAAATCGAAAGCGCATTTGAGACAGATTTTGAGAGTCGTTTCGGAGGTCGCTGATTTCGGAATCTCTCTCAACTTGATTACAGGTTTGGGCATAAAGCAGTGAATAGTGAATAACGAACAGTGAATAGTGGTCAATGGATAACGATGAAGTAGAAACAATGAAACCGGAACAACGAGCGGTGAAGAGAAGAAGAGTTTCCACCGCTCATCATTCATGGTTTCACTTCCCACTGTTCACTATTCACTATTCACTGGAAGGTATGGGGAGGGTGGGACTCGAACCCACACTGGAGTTAATCCAAATGGTTTTTGAGACCATCGCGTCTACCGGTTCCGCCACTTCCCCTTGATTGCTCAAAAGCTGGTTTCAAAGGAAGCGTCATTCTAGCGTTCAAAACCAGTGCCAGTCAACCACAAGTCAACAGACAAAAGATTTGCGCCAACAGGGTTTGTCGGTCGCATCGAAAATAGGGCTTTCAAGGCGACAGTTTTCATTTCTGTATATGCAGTAAAACTCCTATAAAATAAGGGCTTTGTGATGACGAAGTTGAGGCTCAATCGCCATTCTTGCGAGCCGAAAAATATTCGTATAAATATAGTATTGACTCTTTGCGAGTTGTGAACATAATGGAGACAAGCTCCGAATCTGTTGTACCCCGAACAATGGTGCCGACAGCTGTTGCCTGTTTGAGAATGTGTGATCGTGGGGCTTCATTCGCGCAAGGTTTTCGTCGGCATAAAAAACAACAGGCTTCTATTGCCCCTAGTATTTGTAGTGCTCCTCAATTAAAGAGCCCTGAGTTGCTCGACTGAGTGACCCTTCTAGTCGCTTTGATCGTTGTAGTCTCTGCCTCCTTACCTTGATGGTTTGACTAGATGAGTAAATTCCCCTGTCTCTTTCAACCACAAATAATGAATGATGAGTTTCATATTAATAATACGTCCTGTCTGCCACAGCAGGAGATGGGTGAGCCGAGATAAGGCTTATTTTCAGTAGAAGAAAAATCTGAATAGGCGGGTGGGAGAAACGTTATGAATTTTGATTCACTGAGTCTCTTAAAGAAACTTGGGCTAAAGAGTGTTCGCCATAAATTGGTTGTAGGGGTTTTGGCGCTGACCGGGCTGTCGATTTTGTTAGCTTGCACCATCGCCTATTGGAGCTTTCTCAAAGTTATAGATTCGAGCGATAATCTCCACAAAAACACGAAAAATATCGCCGAGACCGTAGATATTCTTATTCTTGAAAATATTCAATTCGCCAGAGGCATCGCCAGCGATCCATTTATAAAAGACAAGGTGGAACACTCCGCAATCATCGCAGAGAAGTTGGGCATAAATTCCATTCCGACCGCACAACAAATTCCTGAATTAGAAAGCCGCTTTGAACAAACCCACACACTCGATGATAAGTCTTGGGAAACGACCGAATTTTTAGAAGGGAAAAGGCGCTTAAAAGGTGTTTTTGAGCGTATATTCTTTACCGACAGATATGGTCTTACCGCCGGCATGTCTTCTATGACGGAAGACTTTGTGCAAAGCGATGAGCAATGGTGGCAACAGGCATTCGCCAAAGGATTTTTCGTTAACGACGTGATTTTTGACAAACCTAGCGGATTGTGGACGCTTGAGATATGCGTTGCAGTCCCTCACCCAAAGACCGGTCAACCCAATGGTGTGATGAAGATTTCGTATAACTTGCAAGACGCGCAAGATTATGTAGCGCGACTCAAGGAGTACGATACCGGATACGCTTATGCAATAACCAAAAATGGCACCATTGTGTTACATCCAGATGTTATGAAACGGAATGGGAAGATTGATGGCAACCTTAACAATGCGGGTATCCTGGATCAATCGAGCAGCAAAGAATCAGGTGTTCTTTACTATGAAGGTTCCGGTCGGGTAAATACAAGCAGCGAAAATCGCCTTGTCGCTTATCAACGCTCTTTGGGGGCGACCGGAAACGGATTCCATTATTCGGGTTTTGGCTGGACCTTTATTCTCGATAATAGCAAGAGCGAAGTATATGCGCCCGCCAGCGCTATGCTCAAAAATATACTGCTCTGGGGCCTTCTATTGTTTTTGGTTATTGGCGGATTCGCGTTTGTTTTTGCCAGTAGCTTTGCCTCGGTGATTCAAAAACTGCAAGACGCCACAGACCAGGTTTGCGCCGGAAATCTGCAAGCCAGAGTCGAGGATGTACATACGGGTGATGAGTTTGAAAAAGTAGGCGATGGCTTTAATCTGATGATGAATCGTCTGGCAGAAATGGTGAACACAGAGCTTGAGCAAAAGCTGTCTCTTCTCAGTATCAGTAAAGCGATAGAAAGTGCCGGCGACGCCATCAGCGTAGCTGATTTAACCCGTGACAGTTATTACTGCAACAAGAGATTCGTGGAGCTTTTCGGGTACTCGGCCGACGAGATGAAGAATAACGGCGGACTTGGCTTTGTCTGCAAAGATAAGCAAAGAACCGAAGAGATCTATGCAGACCTGGATAAAGGAAATTCCTGGAACGGCGAAATTGAAATGATTCGACGCGACGGGCAAGCCGTGCTGGTTTATGTTCGCGCTGATGCGGTCAAAGATGAAGAAGGGAAGCTGGTTGGAAGAATAGGCGTTTATACGGACATCACGGAACAGAAGCGCGCCGAAAAAGAGCTGCGAACTTCTGAAGAGCGTTTCTTCAAGACCTTCAATTTGAGTCCTCAAATCATCGCCCTTCATGATCTGAAAGATGGTCATTATATTGATGTGAACGAAACCTTCCTGCGGACTTTGGGGTATCATCGCGAAGAGATAATCAACGAAACGGCTATAGGCAAAAGCTTGTGGAGTGAAGATGACCGTGACCGTGTCAATATGCTTCTGAAGACAGCAGGCGCATTCCGCAATCTTGAAATCACCCTGCACACAAAATCAGGTGAAAAACGTGTAATTCTGCTTTCGGCGGAAATGATTGAACTGGGCGACGAAATGTGTGTGCTGTGCGTTGGCAGCGATGTGACCGAAAGAAAACAACTGGAAGAACTCATGGAACAAAATCTCAAAGAGTTCCTGAGCCTTGCCACATCCGTTTCCGATGGCGATTTAACCGCGCGAGGCAAAGAGGGCGAAGACGCTGTAGGCAGAGTTGTCGGACTCGTCAACAAGATGCTTGAGCATTTCAGCCAGATGGTTACCCAGGTCAAACACATAGGCTTGTCAGTCTCTTCGAGCGCCACTGAAATTCTTGCCGCCGCAGAGCAGATGGCTGTCGGTTCGCAACGTCAGGCAGATGAAATTACCAACACCTCAAGCGCCGTTGAAGAGATGGCTGCGACCATGACACAAGTTTCAAGAAATGCTGAAGCCTCAGCCGATTCCTCAAAACGCACCTTTTATCTGGCCGAGCGCGGCGGCGAATCTGTACGCTTCACGGTTGAGGCAATGGAGCGCATCAACTCGGCTGTGCAACAGACATCTGAAAAGATGAGACTGCTTGGCATACGCAGTTCTGAAATTTCGGAAATCATCGACCTCATCGAAGACATCGCTGCGCAGACGAATTTACTGTCGCTCAACGCGGCGATTGAAGCCGCACACGCCGGTCAAGCAGGCGTAGGTTTCAGTGTGGTTGCCGATGAAATCAGGAAACTGGCAGAGCGTTCGGGACGCGCAACCAAAGATGTAGCAAGTTTAGTTAAAGGCGTTCAGCAAGAGACCACTGAAGCTTTGGCGGCTATGGAAATTGGCATGAAAGAAGTCACGCACGGAAAAGAGGTGGCCGAACAGGCAAGCGCGGCTCTCAAAGATATATCAACAGCGGTCAACATGTCTTCGGATTTGATCGAAGAAATTTCCACGGCTGCCGATGAGCAGGCACGTGTGACTATGAATCTTGCCAGCGCCATGCAGACGATCTCTAGCATCACCATTGAAACCTCTGCGGGGGCGCACGAAACAGCACAAACCATTCGTGGCATGGTGTATTTGTCAGAACAACTCAACGACGCCATCTCAAAGTTCAAAGTGAGCGGCGATGCGGGGCGTCAATTCGCCTTCAATCCGTCTATGGCTGGGCCAGCGAATGGAAGGAATCAAATGAATACAACGACGTATTCACAAGGCGATTAAGATATTAAGAAACGAGTAGGGGGCAAGCATTGGCTATAAATCATCAAAACGTCATATTCAAAGTTGGCAAAGAAGAGTTTGCGATAGACATCCTTCTTACCAAAGAGATTGTTGTTATGTGCGACATCACTCCGGTGCCTGAAACCGAGGAATATGTCGAAGGAGTGATGAACCTCAGAGGCAATCTTGTTCCTGTGCTCGATCTCAGAAAGCGCATGAGAGCCGACGGAACCATCTCGCACGATGAACAGCGCATCATCATCTCGAACTTCGATAACCGTCTGGTCGGCTTGATTGTGGATGGCGCTTCGGAAGTCATACGCGTGAGCAGCGACATGATAGAGCCTCCGCCGGATGTGATTTCAGAGATGGGCATCGGTTACATCTCTGGTGTGGTCCATTACCACGACAGATTCATAACACTAATTGATTTGAACAAGGTGCTTTCCGACGATGCTCTGATTGGGCTTGAGGAAGTGATGGACTTGCTAGGACAGCGAAAAGAGACCGCAGCGTAACTAGGGGATGATTCAATGCAGGGCATAGAAGTGACTCAAAATTTGATATATGGACTCAGTCAGACGAAGATTTTATCTGACGAGGAGTTTAACCTGTTCAGAGATATGATCTACGCCGAGTGCGGAGTCAACCTAGGCATTGATAAAAAATTGTTCCTTGAATCGCGCATGAAAAAGCGCATGGAGGAACTAGGCATCAAGAGCGGGCAGGACTATTACTCTTTAGTAACCAACGTCAGAACAAAGTTTCACGAATTGCCCACTCTGCTTGACGCTTTGATGATTTGCGAAACTTCGTTTTTCAGGAATCAAGCGCAATTCGATCTCTTCAAACAAGTCGTTTTGCCGGAGATCGTGGCAAAGAAAGAGCAGACCGGTTCACGTATGCTGCGCGTCTGGAGCGCCGGATGTTCAACCGGACAAGAGCCTTATACGACAGCGATCACTTTACTTGAAACCATTCGCGATGCTGCAAATTGGACGCTTCGCGTCTTTGCCTCCGATTTGTCTTTCACAGCCCTTGAGCGCGCGCAAAACGGCATCTACAGGCCAGACCAGATGAAAGGGATCGGGCCGTTTTTAATGGCGAAATATTTTCGCGAAGAAAACGGTGGCTACCACATCAACGAAGCGGTGAAAAAGTGCCTGACCTTCGACTATCACAATTTGAAAAACGACAACGGGCTTCGCAACCTTGATGTGATTTTTTGCCGCAATGTCATGATCTATTTCGACAGAGAAGAACAGGGGCGATTGGTGAACCGGTTTGCAAATTGTCTGGTGCCAGGCGGCTATTTATTCATTGGTCATGCGGAGAGTTTGCAGGGATTATCCAATAGATTCTCGATGATTCATCAAAACAAGGGAATTGCCTACAGATTGAACGAATAAGGAAACGGTATGAACGATTTCGGCGACGATTTTAGTCAAGAAGAATTGAATACTTTGCTGACCATGTTCCGCGAGCAGTCTCTGCAGATTCTCGATGAGATGACTCAGGACTTGTTTGCGCTGGAATCAAACGGCACCGATGCGGAATCACTGGCGCGCTTGCGTAGAGGCGCGCACACCATTAAAGGCGACTCGACCTGTGTCGGTTTAGATGGCGTAACGCAAGTGACGCACAAGCTCGAAGATTTCATCAATACGATCGTCAGCGACGGATTGAAATTCGACAATCGCGCGGTGGATGTCCTTCTCGAAGGGATGGATGAGATACGTGCCGCTCTGGAAGGCGAAAAACTCGAAGACATTCCTGCCGATAGAGTTCAAAAAGTAGTGAGACGCCTAGAAGAAGCGGCTCGTGATGTTGCCGATGAAGTGGCTGAGGGTGAAAATGAATTTGAACTGTCTGCTGTTGATGAATCAGGCGAATTGGTCGAAGCAAACGAAGGTAGCGGCGTAGAAGAAAGCGTTTTGGTGTCCAAAGAAACGTTGAAAAAATCTAACCGTGATTTTATGCGAATCGAGGCCTCAAAGATTGACGCGCTTTTGAATCTTGCGGGCGAAATGGTTATCGCGCGCTCGGTAATCAGTCAAATTGAACCAGAACTGGAGACCGTCTTACATCGAAATGAATTAGTTGATAAATTTGGTCGAGCCAGAGCGCAGATGGATAAACTCATAGCCGAACTGCACAAAAGCGTTTTGAAAATTAGAATGGTCACCATTGACCACGTTTTTAAGCGCTTCAGCAGACCGATGCGCGAGCTTGCCTCAGAACACGGAAAACAGGTAGAACTGGAGATGAGCGGCGGCGAGACCGAATTGGATAGAGCGCTTGTTGATCTGGTTTACGAACCGATGCTGCATCTGTTGAGAAACGCCGTAGATCACGGCATTGAAACAACAGAAGAGAGAGTTAAAGCCGGTAAGCCCGAAATCGGCAAGCTTAGTTTGCACGCTTACCACGAAGGCAATCAGGTTGTCGTAGAGATCAGCGATGACGGCAAGGGCATAGATAAAGAGGCTCTGAAGAAAAAAGCCATTAAAGTTGGAATACTTCTTGAATCGGAAGCCGCCCAAATGGGGGACGAGGAAGCCTTAGACATTATTTTTGTTCCTGGTTTTTCGACCGCAACAGAAGTTACGCACACATCCGGCAGAGGTGTCGGTATGGATGCTGTCAGAAGCTCTATAGAGCAATTGCGCGGTAGCGTCAGCGTCAAAAGCGAAGTTGGTGTAGGTACAGTCTTTACCCTGCGTATGCCACTGACGCTGGCGATCATACGAGCCTTACTGTTTTCAACTGGTGGTCAGCTATTTGCTTTACCTTTAATGTCCGTCAAAGAGATTGTGCGCGCTAAAACCTCTACGATCACCAATATTGACGGGTTTGAAAATTACAGATTGCGCGAGAAGTTCGTTTCGCTCGTCAGACCTGCGGTTGTGCTTGGCATTGATCGGCGCAAAGGCGGAACGGGAGCTGCGATGAGAACGGCTCCTGAGCAGGTGTTTATTATCGTCGTAACGGTTGGCAGTAAGAAATACGGCATTGTTGCCGATTCGTTGTTAGGTGATCAAGAGTTAGTCATCAAACCGCTAGACAATCGCTGGGTGCATAATGATGCGCTTGCAGGAGCTTCGGTTTTGGGTGATGGTCGCGTGGTTTTAATTATGGATGCGGAGATGATGTTCCGCAAAGCAATCAAGCACGAACGCCTGAAAGGCAGCGAAAAGAGGTCATATGCAGGTTGATAAGCAGAAGATAAGAGTTTTAGTAGTTGATGACTCTGCCGTAATGCGGAAGCTTATCACGAACTTGCTTGAACGTGACGAAGGCATAGAGGTAGTTGCCACAGCAATTGATGGTGACTTTGCGCTTGCCAAGATTGAGAGTATCAAGCCGGATGTGATTACTCTGGATGTGGATATGCCGCGAATGGACGGGCTGACCGCTTTGCGACACATCGTCTCGAAGCATCGTATTCCGGTGGTGATGTTGAGTGTGCTGACCTCGCTTGGCACGATGTTGACCATGCAGGCACTGGAAATCGGAGCCTTCGATTTTGTTTGCAAACCGAAAGTTTCTACGCAAGTAGGCGACATGGCCGAAGAGCTGATTACCAAAGTGAAAGGCGCGGCGCGAAGTCGAGCAGTTTTCTTAAACGGTTCCGATGCACCGCGAAGTCAGGCAGCTTTCTTAAACGGTTCCGATGCGTCATCAAATGGAGCGAAGAAAAAGAAGCGTATCAACGCCAATCCGGGAGACGCGAAAAAGATTATCGCGATCGGTGCCTCGTCGGGCGGGCCGCATGCCTTGCGCTATCTTTTGCCGAGAATACCGGCGGATATGAATGCGCCGATTTTGATTGTGCAACATATGATGGAAAGTTTCACGCCGACCTTTGTACGATGGCTTGATGAGATTTGCGAGATGGAAGTGAGCGAAGCAAAAGACGGCGAGTTGATTACACCTGGGAGAGTTTTGGTGGCGCCAGGCGGGCAACACTTAAAAGTGCGTAAGACAGGCGCAGGCGCAGAAGTGGTACTTGAACCCGGAGACCCCGTTAGCGGTCACAAACCTTCTGTAGATGTCTTATTTCGGTCGGTTGCCAAAGAATACGGTTTGTTTGCTGTCGGCTTGATTATGACAGGAATGGGCAGCGATGGAGCGCTCGGAATTGGTGAGATTCGCAAAGCAGGCGGTCATACAGTAGCGCAGGACAAGGAAAGCTGTTCGGTTTATGGGATGCCGCGAGTCGCTATAGAAAAAGGCTTCATTGATATGGTTTTGCCGTTGACAGATATGCCCGATTATTTGATTTCGGTTGTTGGACAACAGCCTGTTGAAAGGGAGAGTTATGCTTGAGACACTGGAGAAAATTAATACTGATTCGTCACAGATGACCTGTTTGGTGGTTGATGATTCTGCATTCATGCGCTTTCATTTGAAGCGTTTGATCCGTTCCTTTCAGAACATCACACCATCTGAGGCCGCCAATGGCGATGACGCGATCACAGAATATAAGCGCTTACAGCCTGACTTTGTGCTCATGGACATCATCATGCCGGGGATGCAGGGCGTCGAAACGGTTCGCCGGATTCGTGCCTTCGACCCTGCAGCGCGAGTCATTATGATCAGCTCGGTGGCTTACAAAGAGATGGTGGAAGAGGCTTTTGACGCGGGCGCGAAATATTTTATTCCCAAGCCCGTCACTACGGAAGCCTTGCGCAAAGCCATCGAAAGCGTTTTAACTTTTGCTGCTTGAGACTGGGAGATTAAAGATTTATGAGACTCGATTTCGTGAAAGCATTCGTCAACTCGACGACAGAGATTTTAGGCGAACTCATTGGCTCAGATGTCGAAGTGCGCTCGATGACCATGACGCCCAACCCGATAGAGGATAGAGAGGTCGTCACCATCATAGGACTGATGGGTGAGGTGCATGGCGACGTGATTTTTGACATAGACCAATCCACAGCAGAACGATTGGGCGGGCATCTGACCGGCGAAACATCTACAGGTATGACACCTCTGGTGAAAAGTTCCATCGCCGAAGTCGCCTCGATGGCCATTGGGCGAGCCATATCACGAATCAACGATGATGGCACGAAATTGAGGATGACTCCCCCGAATATTTATACCGATGCACATACGCTGGATTATGAGAAGAGTTTTGAGACCTTAGTGGCTCCCATTACTACTGAATATGGCGAAGTTCGAATTCGCGTTGCAATACAAGATTTAAATTGAAGGAGAGCGATCATGGCACAGAAGACAGACGAGATTCTATCGCTATTTACCAAGAGTGAAGAGATACTCGAAATGTTCAGAAAGGGCAAAGCTTTCACCGAAGAGTTGATGTCCGAGAATGAACGTCTCAGGTATCGCCTGGTTCATCTGGAGACAGAGAAGATGAATCTGGCGAACACCCTGCAAAAAGAGGTTGAGCGATTGAGACTGGAGAACGGTCAGTTGACTCAAAAGCTGGACTTTTTAACCGACCGATCTCAAGAGATTGAATCGGAGAATAAAGACTTTGTGCTGCGTTACATAGAAGTTGAAGAACAGAACGAAAGTCTGGCAAATCTCTATGTTGCAAGCCATAATCTGCATTCCACTTTAGATCCTCAAGAAGTATTGCAGTGCATAAAGGAGATTCTCATCAACATGGTAGGGTCTGAAGAATTCGGTATCTTCATTGTCGATGATGACACCAGCGAGTTGATATTGGCGGGTTATGAAGGCGAGATGGTTCAGCTGATGGACAAGCGCAACATGAAGTTCGGCGACGGCTTGGAAGGCATGGTAGCGCAAAGTGGCGAGCCGTTTTTCACCGACGAAGCGAGCGATGACGGCAATATTTGCGCCTGCATTCCCTTGAAAGTCAAAGAGCGGGTTGTGGGAGTGATCTCGATTTACAGGTTGTTGGGTCATAAGCAGGGCTTAACGCCGATTGACTATAAACTGCTGGAACTGTTAGCCGGTCATGCGGCAACTGCTTTGGTGAGTTCAAAGCTTTATGCAATGACAGATAGAAAGCTGAAAACCATTGAAGGCTTTATGAATTTGTTACGGGTGAAATAAAGGGAGGATGGAATGAGCGAAAGATCTTTATTAGTAGTGGATGATTCTGCAACCTTCAGACAATTGTTATGCATGAGCTTGACCAGAGTCGAGGGCATCACGCAGGCAAATATAACGCAAGCTGAAAACGGTGAAGATGCTCTGAACAAAGTAAGAGATGGCAACTTTGATCTGGTATTGACTGATATCAATATGCCGAAGATGACGGGGTTGGAATTCGTCCACAAAGTGAGAACGGAACTCAAACGCGATGACCTGCCAATCATCATCATCAGCACTAGAGGATCAGAAAACGAAATAGAAACCGGTATGCAGATGGGCGCCAGCGGATATATCTCGAAGCCGATTTCGACGACCCAGTTGCGCGATATGTTGCGTACTTTCTTGGGCAAATAATTTGGTAGTATTCCTCACTGTATAAGAGAACGAACATGGAGCTAACAGGCAAACTTAGTGATTTCGGTTTAAGCGACATCCTGCAAATACTGGCGCTAAGTAAAAAAACTGGCACGCTATCGATCAGCAACGGCAGCGCCGAAGGTCAGATTGTGATCGAAGACGGTCGCATTACCTATGCGTGTATGCGTCCCGGCGAAGGCTTTGCAAGCTACCTTTTGCAGGAAGATTTGTTGAGCGAAACCATGCTGCAATGCTTAATAGATGCGACCACCACGAGCGATAAAGGATGGGATTTTGCTTCGCTTCTGGTTGAAAGCGGAATCTTTAAAAACGAGGAGCTGGATAAGTATGCCCGTCGTTTTATGCTGCGCGTCATCGGCAATCTTCTCAGATTAGAAAAAGGCCATTTTGGCATCGTTCTCAACGAGATAGGACTACCGGGCCTCTTTGATGATGTGAAACTCAAAGACGGAGTTGGCGTTGAAGAAATTCTTCTCAGTGATGCCAAAGAATATGATGAATTGAGCAGGCAGGGAATGCGGCTTTTTCAGCCCACGAGAGAGAACAAGAAAACCGATAGTTTAATTGAAAATCTCAACGACAATCACAGCCGATACCAAACTGGCAACTTAAATGGAAATCTCAGCGAGGAGCTCTACGCCTACCACAATAGCAATCAAGAGAGATATCAAACCGGCAACTTGAACGGCAATCTCAATGGCAATCAAGAGAGATACCAAACCGGCAACTTGAATGGCAATCTCAATGGCAAGTTGGAAATCTCTTCCGATAATAAGTTTCCTTCAACTGCCATTAACGAATTGAATATGCAAAGTTTGGTCTCTGCAGTAGGGGTCAGCAATATGTTTGCCAGACCCTTAGATTCAATGTCTCCGGTTTATTCACCTCCTCAGGTCAGGAAAGAATATTCGCGAAACGGCGGCAGCGAGAGCGAAGATGACGAGCCTTTCGCTCTCTTAAATGAAAGCCTCTCTGAAGAAGAAGCGAAACAACATTCCCATAACTCGAATATCTTGTGTTCGTTGCTGGCAGAATTGCGCTCTTTTTCTTTTGAAGCCGAAGTCAGTTTGTCAGTTATGCGATACGCCAGCGAAGTGGCCTCCAGAGGCATTCTGTTTGTCGTCAAAGACGAAGAGTTATGCGGACTTGGACAATTCGGCGTGGATAGACAACTCAATGGCGGCAGCGTAGATGACCAGGTGCGAGCCATACATATTCCTGTAAAAGTGCAAAGCGTTTTCACCAACGTGGTGAAAACCGGTATGCCTTATTTAGGCTCGATGAGCAACGGCTATTGGAATTTAGAAGTGGTCAGCCGGCTTGGCGAAACCGGACATGATCTCAATGCCTTTGTCTTGCCACTGTTTTGTCGCGGCAAAGTTATGTTCATCATCTACGGCGACAATTATCCCGGCGGCAAAGATTTCGATGGCTTCGAAGAATTCTTAGTCTTTGTCAATCAGGCGAGCGTCATTTTGGAAAACATCGTGATGGAGCGCGAGCTTGCGCTAAGGCATGATATGTAGAGACTGCAACGCGCTAATTTGAAGCAAAAAAAAGCCGGAGCTTGATTGTTAAGCTCCGGCTTTTTTTGATGGGGAGGGTGGGACTCGAACCCACACTGGAGTTAATCCAAATGGTTTTTGAGACCATCGCGTCTACCGGTTCCGCCACTTCCCCTTCGAGCCTTTCTGCCAATTTTCAAAGACCACTTATTCTAGCTTTCAAAATAAAGGCTCGTCAACTTATGATTACCGATCGTCGGCGCGGCTCTAAGGGCAGGTCATAGGGACTGGAGAAGGCAGCAGACCAAAAGTTATGAGCCTTGCCGCCTTCTGTCAATCGCCTTACTTGCCTTTACTGTCGGGAGTATCTATGTCCTTCGTCTTGATCTCATCAACGGGTGACCCACCAGGCGAAATGCCGTGGGCAGAGATTTCATGTGCAAGGTAGTGTTTCATGAAACTATGACGTCGGCCGTAGGCGAAGTAAATACCCAGACCAATCAGAAGCCAAACCAGCAAGCGCAACCAGTTGGCGGCTGGCAGAGAAAACATCAGGAGTAAGCACATCAGAATGCCAAGAATGGGAATGACTGGCACTAACGGGCAACGGAAAGGGCGCTCCGCGTTCGGGTTGGTCTTCCGCATAATCAGCACGGCGGTGCAGACGACCGCAAACGCGAACAGCGTTCCAATGTTGGTCATCTGGAGCAAGGCGTCAATCGGCAAAAGGCCTGCGCCTATGGCTACAAAAGTGCCGACAAGAATGGTGCTTTTATAAGGCGTTTGGAAGCGCGGATGGACAGCGGCAAAGAAGCTCGGCGGCACCAGCCCGTCACGCGCCATTGCCAGAAAGACCCGCGGCGCTGACAGCATCATAACCAGAAGCACAGAGGTGATGCCGGCGACGCCCGCCGCTGCGATGATGAACTCGGCCCAAGGTAAGCCGACCTGCTTGAAGGCATCCGAGACTCCAGCGCCTGTATCAATCTTGTTGTATTTCACCATTCCGGTAAGCACGAACACGACCAGCACATAAAGCACTGTGCAGACGAGTAGAGAGGTTACAATGGCAATCGGCACATCGCGGCTTGGTTGCTTGGCCTCTTCCGCATGCGTCGAGACCGAGTCGAAGCCAATGTAAGCAAAAAAGATAATCGCGCTACCGGCGAGCATTCCTACAGGCGTGCCTCCAGCCGATTCTTGGCCCCACACCGTTGTTCCGAAGAGGTTCAATCCTCCCCATCCGTAAGGCGCGAAAGGCGTGTAATTTTCGCCTTTGATGTAAAAGATACCCACCAGGATGACGAACAGCACGGCAGCGACCTTGATGCCGACCATCAGGGCGTTGAAGCTGGCGCTTTCCTGGATGCCTTTGACCAGCACGGCTGTGATAATGAGCACGATGATGACCGCAGGGAGATCTATGTAACTGTTGGTCCTGACGAAGTGGCCTGCGGCGGCATCATAGACAATCGGCGCACGGGTAAGCGCCTTCGGTATGAAGTCTGCGGGCAAGAGGCTCTGAAAAAAACTCGACCAGCCATTTGCCACTGTTGCCGACCCGACAGCGTATTCGAGCACCAGGTCCCAGCCGATGATCCATCCGAATAATTCGCCCATCGTGGCGTAAGCATAGGTATAAGCCGAACCCGCAACCGGCGCCATCGAGGCGAACTCCGCGTAACAGAGTGCCGCAAACACACAAGTCATACCGGCGACGACATAGGAAATCATCAATGCGGGACCGGCTGTGTTATGGGCGGCCGCGCCGGTGGCGACAAAGATGCCTGCGCCGATAATGGCCCCGACTCCCAAAGAGGTGAGTTGCACGGGACCGAGCACGCGCTTGAGCCGGTGATCGCCCTTCATTTCCGCGAGCAATACGTCGAGTGGTTTTCTTGCAAACAATTGATTAGCCATTCAATGACCTCCAAATCAGGATTAAGAAGTTATAATTCAGAATTCAGGAATTGCGTAAAGAACCACCCCTAGCTCTTCTCCTGAACCTTCAAGTTTAGTGCTGAGCGGTGTTCGACTCTGACGCGGGCGTGCCAAATTTTCGCCAGAGAAAATAGACCGGAACACCTGTCGCTACGATTACCAGACCGGGCAATGTGGTCGCCGGTTGATAGATGAATAAGACAGCTAAAATGACGGATGCGCCGACAATATAGAGCGCAGGGAGTATCGGATAACCGAAGGCTTTATAGGGGCGCTCGGCATCGGGCCGGGTCTGTCGGAGTCGAAAGATTCCCGCAATTGTCAGGATGTAAAAAATCAACGCGGCAGAAATAACATAATCGAGCAGGTTGCCGTAGAGATTGCCATAGGTCGTCTGCCCTGTCTGAGCGTTGGTGCCCGTGATGGTGCGCGGCAAAATCAATAATACCGACCAAATGCCTTGAATCAATAGCCCCCAGGCTGGAACATGATTTTTATTCAAGGTGCCGGATGATCGGAAGAACAACCCGTCGCGCGCCATCGCGTAATAGGCGCGTGACCCCGCTAGTATCAAGCCGTTATTGCAACCGAAGGTCGAGACCATAATTGCGGCAGCCATCACCGCCGCCCCGCTGGTTCCGAAAATGGTCTGCGCGGTTGCCGAGGCGACGCGGTCCCTGGCTACGGTTTGAATCGTTTCAAAGGGCAACGTTACCAGATAAGCCAAATTGGCAAGCATGTACAGGGCAATGACGAGCAGCGTGCCAAAGGCAAGCGACAGTGGAATGTTGCGTTTGGGATTTTTCACTTCACCTGCCGTGAAAGTAATATTGTTCCAGGCGTCTGCCGAAAACAGCGATTGCGTCTGCGTCACGCAGATGCCTACAAATAAGCCGAACGCAGTGGTTGCCATCAGCCCGCCGCCTACGCTTTCAAGGGTTCCGCGAGTTTGCCAAAAATTACCGAAGTTGCTGCTGACTGCTGTGGCATTCCAACCGATCAGTACGCCTAGTACGATGAGCGCAATGAGCGCTCCGGTCTTTGCGGTCGTAAAGATGTTTTGTACGAGCTTGCCGAGTTTTAAACCTTGCGTATTCATCCACGTCAGCAGAGCAATCATCAGCACGCCTACAAGTTGCGCAGTTGAAAGCGAGATTGCATAGCCCGATGAAATATGAATGGGTGAGATAATGTAACTGTTTTCATCTACCGTCGGCCACAACACACCAAGATATCTTGCAAAACCTACGGCGACAGCAGCAATCGTTCCAGTTTGAATGACAAGAAAGAGAGTCCAACCGTAAAGGAATCCCCACATTGGCGAAAAGGCTTCGCGCAAGTAGACATATTGACCGCCTGCTTTCGGCATCATAGCCGCGAGTTCGCCATAACTGAGGGCGCCGATGATGGTCAATACGCCGGTCACAAGCCAGGCGACAAGGAGCCATCCGGGCGAACCGAGTTGGCGCGACATGGCTGCCGAAACAATAAAGATGCCGGAGCCTATCATAGAGCCAGCAACGATCATTGTTGAATCGAGTAAGCCCAAACCGCGAATGAAACCTTCACTCTTTACTTCAGTTACTTCAACCGCTTCCGCCATTGTTTCTCCTCAACTGTCAGTCATTACACTTTTAGATTGTTGTGATTAAATTGATTCACCAACGCTTCCACCGAAAGTATTGCGATTTAGAATATTCAAGGCTGCTATTAAAAGATTACATCTTGCTGCTATGGACTAATGGGCGGTCGTATAGTACACACTCACTCAACAGGTCGTCAATTCAATGGATTGACTAATGAAAAAACTGTGCGCAATAAAAAGTCAGAACAGGGAGCAGTAGCGACCTGGTTCCCGCCGTGTCTCAAACTTGCTCAAACGCCAGGTCATTACCGCTGTGGCTTGGCTGCCATCGGCTGATACTTTGACTTGGTGGCCATCGTAATACTACCAAGTCGCTACCGCTCCCTGTTCTGACAGGCACGCCAGGGCGCTATCGTTTTGTGCGCTCGTTGCTGTTTTCAATGGCTTCATCCAAGGCGTCGGCATGATTTTCTTCAAGATCCGTTTGTTGCTTTGCCATAGACCATTTGAGAACCGGCGGCGTGACGAGCGTCGTGATGATGACCATGATGACGATTGCGGCAAAGGTCGCCGCATTGATTACAGGTTCTTGTAAGCCTTGCGCGTTGGGCAAAGTGAGCGTGACTCCGTAGCCGGCAAATATCAACCCGACTTCGCCGCGCGGAATCATGCCTAAACCGATGGCTAAACGATTAATGCCTTTTTCTACGGTAGCCAGCGAACAGACTTGTTTCCCGATGATTGCCACCAGCGTCAAGGTTGCCGCAAATCCGAGCACATCCATTCTGGCGAAAGCTTTCAAATCTACTTTCAGTCCCATCAAAACAAAAAAGATGGGCACAAGTATCGTGCTTAAAGGCGCGATCAACTCCTCCAAGTCTCGCTTATTATGATTGTCGAGATGTTCAAAATGCGCTTCATCTAAGACAAGACCTGCGGCGAAGGCTCCGACAATCGGCGCTAAGCCGACAAGTCCGGCAACCCAGGCAAGGAAAAAGCAGAAGGCAATGGTAAGGGCAAGCAAAACCCCGCGACTTTCCAGATGATTCGTGCCGCGAAATAGCTGTGGAACGAGATAACGCCCAATGACTATCGCTCCGACGAGAAAAGCTATAGATTTTCCTGCGATCAAGGCAACGTCGGAAACCGCCAGCGTTCCTCCTTGTGCTGAAGCTTTGATTGAACCTGCCACGACTGCCAGAATCAGCAGACCGAGTACGTCATCAATGACTGCCGCACCCAGTATGATTCGAGATTCGCGGGTTTGCAGCTTGCCCATATCTTTCAACACACGCGCCGTGATGCCTACGCTGGTGGCACAAAGCGTTGCGCCTATGAAAATGTGTGTGAGAGTTGCTTCCGCGGGGAGGAAGTATGCGGCAACCCCCCAGCCCAGAAAAAATGGCGCGATGACTCCTGCGACAGCAACCAGGAGCGCAGACCAGCCGACTTTCATCATCTCTGTGAGATTTGATTCCAAGCCCACTTCAAAGAGCAGAATGATGACACCAATTTCGGCAAGCGCATTGATTACTTGATCTGTCTTGAGGGATTCAATGGAGGTGAAACCGAGCAACGCCAGATTGCCAACCAGTATCCCGCCGATCAATTCACCGAGAACCGCTGGCTGTTTGAAGCGCTCGAATACTTCGCCGCCTAATTTGGCGACGATAATCATCAAGGCAACACCGATCAACACCATTGGATTCAGCCCGTGACTTGCATTGCCTTCGGTTGATGAATCATTGCTTGCAAAAACGATTTGTGTGGCAAACAGCAAGCCGATAGCGAAGAGCATTGCGGTAATGATTTTGGTTTTTATGGTTTTCATCGCTAACTCGGGGTGGGCGGTTCCGAAGTCCACTGGGTTCATGCAACCCACAAATTTCGGCTGCGGTCAAACGCAGAACTAAGCGCTTGCGTCGTACGAATGCTTATTTCCGCTATGTAAGCATCGCTACTTGTCTGCTGCATAATCTACCGTTTCGAGCTACTTATGAAGAATGAACTTATTCCTGATTACTCCGTTCTGTATTCACTACTGACGGATCCGAAAGCGACCAAAACTGCAAATCGAAAATGATAACAGTTGTCGCGGTGATAATGGCCAGCTTTCCATTATTTTCGAGGCCAAGTCTATCCCCAAGAAACAGGATGATCGGGTATATAAAAAGCCCTACGGAGACAGGACGATGGTAGTACTCGACTCCATCAGCGATCTGCTGCCTAAACAGAAATCCCAGTGCCAACCCAACAACAGCAATGATGCCGGC
>JANMSG010000909.1:0-18098 GCA_031389065.1 Acidobacteriota bacterium
GCGCCGGGGTGCGGCTTAAATCCCCGGTCGCTCCCGCTCCCGTTTCTGACACCGCGCCAGAAATGCGATGAGTTGTCGCGTGAAAAATCAACCATAAAACTTGACGTTGTAAAACGGCGCGAAAGCAGCAATCAAGGCGATTTCAAAAGTCATGGAGCGGGTCATCAAATCTCTTGATAAAACTCCCCAAGCTCCTTGTCGGCTACGAATATCCAATTCGCCTGCAACTTCGTCTATGATTTCACCAAGCTCTCGTTTGCCTTCGACTACCAACTTCACAATCGCATCAGGAACCAAAACCGAAGGTCCCGCCCCAAAGTTGCCGCGTTCGCCATTCGTCACATACGCCCAGCCGCGCAAAAAAGTGAGAGGCTCATTATCAAGAATCAACGAATGAAATCCGCCTTCCAGCCCTACATAAAAATCGGCTTGCTGATGCGCCAAAACTTCACGTATTGCTCTAGCGCGGGCTCTTGCGCCAAGCATCAATTCTTCATCCGTCAAAGGCATAGCCGGAGCGTCCGTTTTCACGTCAAGCGAGATGATTTCCGCTTCCTTCCAGGCAGCATCAACTTGAGCAAGGCGCGCAACACAGGCGCACACAGCTTCAACCTTCGCGCTGCGAGTCGAGCCAACTGCAATGATTGGTTTTGGCATTTTTCTCTCGTTTATTACTGGACAAAGAGATTTGAGAAGCAGAGTGCAACAGGTGCAAAACCAATTGAAATGATGCAGCGAAAGTGGCAATTCCCGCTTTACTCTCTCCGTACTTCGATGGTTGCGGGAGTGAAGTATTGATTCACAGGGGCAATAGCGCTTACGAAAATAATCCCTGATGTTTTTGCGCGTTTGCCCAAAAGTTTTACTTCAAGCTGAGTAGCAGATGACTTGATGATTTCTGTTTCCGTTCCATCGACAAAAACTTTGGTGTCCAGCGGAAAATGATCGGCATTCAAAACCACAGTATATTTTTTCAGCTTGTCATCTTCGCCTATAAAATCAACAGGGTTGCCGTTGCGAAGAAGTTGGAAAGAGGTCAAAGGCTTCCAAGGAATAATAAACGGACTGTAATGAGCAACAGCGGTTGTATATTTTTCTACAGGGACATCTATTGATATTTGTGCTTGAGGGAAAGGTTTCCCGTCTACTGACCAATGATGAAAGTATGTAATTGCTGCCGTGTTGCCACAAGTCACGTAAGGATGAGCTTCCAACTTTATTGATTGCCCTTGAAATAAACTTAGGTCAAAATGCGTCAGCAAGTCGCCTTGCTGCCCGCCAATCTGATTTTCGTCAACTTTCACTCTGATGCGACTACAACTTGACCATGTTGAAAGCATCACGGTGGGTTTATCATTGTAGCCATAATTGATAAAAACAGATGTATCTTTTTCCAATGTGAGATTCGCTAATATTTGACCTTTGGGCAGCAACTCATTGTTGACGACGAAGCGACGGAAGTTGGTTTCGACCGCAAGTGCGCCACAATAGGGTACGGATGAATCAAGCGCTTCAAGCGTTATCGTCTGTCCGCGAGGGAGCAATTTGTTAAACGGTGTTTTCAAGGTTTCGCCGGTTGATAATCTGACGTTTGCCGAAGCGCACGAAGACGAAACCGTAAGGGTTACTAAATCTGGCTGTTGTTGAACGATTGCAGAATTTGCAAAACTCGTCGAAAAAAAGAGCGTGAAGGTTAATGCATTCAACAAAGCGATTCGTATGAAAGTTTTCATCAGATTTGATTTCATTTCAATATGCCTGTATTCAGATAAAGTTATTCTTCCAGAAGGAGATTGTAGGCGTAATTATAGCTTCGTTGATAACGAAAACAAATAGCGATTCAACTCTTCATTTCCTGATGCTCAAATACTTGGCAACTCCATCGAGGAACATCTGCACCGACAGCGTCACCAGCAACATTCCCATCAAGCGTTCAATGGCTATCAAGCCACGCTCTTTCAATAGCCTATTAAACAGATTCGAGCTTAACAAAATAACTGCGCTCACTGCCCAAGCCGCGACTAAGGCAATCGTCCAGTCCCTCATACGACCCGGTTGTGAGCGCACCAGCAATAATAACGCTGCCAGAATCGAAGGTCCTGCAAAGAGCGGAATCGCCAAGGGAACAATAAACGGTTCGCCTTCGGGTTGATGCCCCATCAAGCCGCCCTCTACCGGAAAAATCATTTTCAGCGCAATTAAGAAAAGCACGATGCCGCCGGCAATGCTGATGGACTCTTGCTTGAGGTGCAGAAAATCTAACAGGTACTGACCGCAGAAAAGAAAGATCAGCATGATACCTAGCGCAAACAGCAATTCTCGAATCAGCACGCGCCTGCGTCTTTGCGGTTCGATGTCGTTTAAGACAGAGATAAAGACAGGAATATTGCCTAGCGGGTCCATAATCAGGAACAACATCACGGCTGCAGAAAAAGTCTCCATCGCCCCAATGTAGTCGACGCCTTACTGTGCGTCAATGTCTGCACAAGGCGCAGGGAGAGTTCTCATTGTAAAAGCTCGACAACAATGAATTGTGCTTCCCTGAGACAATGCCGTTTTCCATAGACCTCTTGCCTTAGGTTTCTCTTTGTTAGTGACCTCTCTATTATTTAGGGAATTCGCTCTTAGCTCACTTGAGTGCTGCGCGGCTTTATTTGGCGAATCACGCCTAGCTTGCCGATGAGCAGATGAACTCCGATGATCGCTGTGATATAGGCTACAGAGCACAGAGAAAAGATGATCGCATATTCCTTTTCCGTCAGCTTTCCATCTGCTGCGGTCAGGTATCCAATCCAAAGTTGTATAAAGCCGCCAACGATGGCACCCAGGAATCCACCAAATCCAGTCACCGTCCCGACTGTATGTTTTGGAAAGACCTCCGCCGGAAACGTCATATTCCCCCAGGCGCCATGCCCAAAACAGACTGCCGCAAAAATCACCAACGAAATTTCTGGTGATTGAACCTGGATCAAGACCTGCCAGAGGACCAGCACGGCAAGCGACACACCCACCGTCGTGGTTTTCCGAGCCTTGCTCAGTTCCCATCCACGCGCCATTAGCATCTTTGGCATAGCCCCGCTGAACATATACCCAAGCATCATTGCCGCAAAGGGAATCCAGGCAAACTCAGTGAAATGCTCGGCGATATAACCTCCCTTGGTTCGTATATAGCTGGGTCCCCAAAAACTCAAGAAATAGGAGATCGGATCGGTGCATATCCGAGCCAGTGCGCAGCCCCAGGTTTCTCGCATTTGAACAAGTCGCCAAATCGAGACCGTCTCTTTCGATTCCTGATTTTCCAGTTCTCTGCCAGCAAGAATCAACTGCTTTTCTTCGTCAGAGAGCCGCGCATGGTTTTCCGGCGTTTGATACACCAGATACCAAACCAAAGCCCATATCAAGCCGACCGCGCCTGTCGCAATAAACGCTGCCTGCCAGCCAAACTCCTGGGCAATAATGTTGGCAATGGGAATAGCCAGAGTCGTTCCCAAAGAAGTTCCTGCGATAAAAATGCCGGTTGCCAAAGCCCGATCACGCATTGGAAACCATTCCGACACAGCCTTCATACCGGCTGGAAAACTTCCTGGCTCCATGGTCGCCAGCATGGCGCGAAAAATCGCTAAGCTGGTGACACCTGTGGTAAAGGCATGCAACATGTTCGCAATAGACCAGCCTGAAACGAATAGCAACATGCTCTTTCGCGAACCGATTCGGTCAACGATCCAGCCGACCGCCAAATAAGCGAAGGCGTACACCCACAAAAACGTAGCACCGACCATCGCATAACCTTTGTCGTCGAAATGCAAAGCTTTTTGCATCTGTTCTTTGACGACCGAAAGCGTTGCCCGATCCATATAGTTGAGTTCTGATGCAATACTCAACAAAATCACGATATACCAGCGCAAATGTTTGATGGGTCGCTTCGCCATTTTGTGCAATCCTCTCGACCTGCGAATTGAATTCTCTTCGAATTGTTCGATACCATGCGAGATACAATACGACTGCGAGACATTTGTCTTTCAGACGCTGAAAAGCCGTTCGGCCTTTTGCCGGTCAACGCGCGACCAGAGCCGAGAGCTAACTTAAATGAGTCCTTCGTACCTCGTCTTTAGCTTTGCTTCATTTGTTGCGCTCTATGATTTTCGTGATCTCGACGTTCGCTTGATTCATGGCGTCTTCTGCCGTCAGTTCGCCGCTGTTGGCTTTCGATAAAAAGATGCCGAAGATGTTTTCGATTTCGTTCCACAGGGGCGTGCGCGGGCGCGGCTTCGAGGATTCAAGCGATGCCAGTTGTGCCGGATATGCGGGGAATTTGGCAAGCAATGCCGCGTCTTTGAACAAAGATTTTCGCGTCGGTGGATTGCCAGCGATTGCCGATTTCTTCATCTGCTCTGCCTGGGTTGCCCATAAGAGAAAATCAAACGCCGCATCTGGTTTGGTCGAGCCTTTCGGAATGGCGATCAGCCAGTTGCCGATTTCAGCGCGTCCGGGATTTTTCGCGCTCGGCATATTGGCAAATTCTATCTTGCCGATGACTTTCGATTTCGCCGGATCAGAAAACGCGCTAATCCAGGCGGGCCAGTTGATGGACATGGCGGCAGTGCCTTGCAGTAAATGCGCGGAGACCTCATCGGCATTGAAACTCACATAACCGTTCGGCGCGTACTTGCCAAGTTCGAGCATGAACTTCAAGGCTTCAACGCCTTCTGCGCTGTTGACCACAGGCTTACCCTCGGCGTCGAACATTTCCGCCCCATATGCCCAGAAAATCGGCATAAAATCGGCAACTACGGCGTTGCCTTGCGCAGCTCGCATCACATAACCATGAACACGACCGCCGTTTGGCGAGCCCGCCTTTTCTTTCTCGTCAATCGCTTTCGCGGCGTTCAAAACGTCTTGCCAGGTTTCTGGCTTCGGCAAATTGTGTTTTTCGAAAAGGTCTCTGCGATAAAAGAACAATTGCGAATTGCCCACATAAGGCAGCGCGTAAAACGCGCCCGATTCGTAAGGGTGACGGCATAAGGCGAGCGACGATTTCACGAAATCATCATCAGGTGCCGCAAGATTTTTCTTTTGATAAAACGGCGCAAGGTCTGTCAAAAAGTTCTGCGAAGCGAAGCGCGGAAACCACGGGTCATCAAGCATAATCAAATCATAAGCGCCAGTGTTAGAGTTAAGATCAAGCAGTTCCTTCTCGAACAAATTCGCGTACGGAAATTCGGCGATTTGAACGTTGATTCCGGTCTGCGTTTGGTAATCGCGCGCCGCTTGTTTGAGCGCGTCCCCTTCTACTCCTGAATTGATGGCGATGGTGATTTGCCTGGCGTTGTCTTTGGGGTTATTTCGGCAAGCGGCAAGCGACAGAGTCACAAACAATGCGATGCAGACGAGTGCGATGGCTTTTGTGCAATGATTGATTCGTTCGTGATGTTTCATAGCGCGGCGCATTGTAGCACAACCTCGCTGGCAATGAGCAACGATGAGCCGGAGAGAATCGCGCAACGATGATTGACCCCGCTTTCAGCTTTTCAAGCGCCGCCTCGTTCCATATTTTTTTGCGCGTTAAGGGATGGAGTTTGTTCGCGCAGACTTGCTCTAATCATCACGTGTGTTTGAGTGATATTCAGGAAAGAATCAGATGAGAGAAGTGCAAGACTCCTGTCTGTCTATAGGTATGAAGAAATCGCTGTGGGGTTCGTTTCTATTTCAACAATTTTCTGCCATAGTGCTATGGGTGAAATTCCTGCATATCCACTCTCTTGCGCATCATTGCACTCAATTACAATCCACTCGCCTAATTTCGTCTGCGCGACATCAATAACCAGGAATGGTAAATTGAGACGCAACGCGGCTTCTTGCGCCACAGCCAATGCCGAGTATTTCTCTTGTTCATTCCAGTCGTAAGAAACAAATGCCGACCAATAAGGTCCCGCGCCTACGCACTGCCCATGCCACCAAAAGGTGCGAAACTCAAATGAAGGTGGTATCACATCTGTTTTCGGTGCAGGCACAGGTCGAAGCTCTACAAACTCGCGGCAGACAAGATCCTGCCAGTGCAGAATCGGATTGATTTTATACTGCATAATCGCCTGCTCATACTCTGCTGGAGAATGAATGATGGAGAGTTCGGCTTTATGTTTGCTGGTCTGACGACTGCCTTTCATAAAAATCGGAAATTCCAGTGATTGCTTAATTTCAACAACTGTAGGAGGCTCTGCAAACCACACGCTTCGAGGTGTCAGATCGCTTAAATGCGAATACCAATGCGGAAGTTCGCTCGCCATCAGATGCTGTTCTGGTGAGTGAACAAGAAAGATGCCTTGCTCTGCCAATTGCCAGTAGAGTTCTTCATAGTTTGAAGTAACTCCAAAGCGACCGATCGCCTCAAGGCGTTCAGGGCGTTGCCAGGGACGACGGCAAGCGAATAATGTTTGAAAGGGGAAATCGTAATGGGGCAGCCCGACGGGGGCTGCCGCTATCCAAATAACATCTTCAAGGCTGAATATGTCAAGTTGTGTGGGGTCAACGCGAATCATTGGCGGTTTTGATTTTACTCATTCGCCCATCAAATCCGCCATCATTGCCGCAGGGTTCCAATAGGCCCAAAGGTTTTGCACCTTGCCTTCTTCGTTCATCTCGAAAACATCTATGCCCTCGAAGGTAACGTCGCGCCCGTTCTTGCCTGTCCCAGATCCTGTGAATTTCACAGCCGCGCCGTTGCCTGCCACATAAACTTCATTCTCTTGAAGACCAACACGCTCAAAGGCGCCGGCGATCCCTTCAAAGAAGGCGCTACGTTTTTCGGCAGTGTCGAGAGGGTCGCCGCCAACCGGGTCGTGACTCACGCCGTCTTCAGCGAAGGTGTTTAACCATGCCTGTTTATCCATCGCCCGCGTTGCTGCGAAATATGCGGCTACTGTCTCTTGAATCTTCTCGTGTGATGCCAATGTTATTCTCCTTTTCGATTTGCCGATAATTTTTGTTGCACCCTTGTTACGCGGCGCAGTACAAACTTGGATTGCTTATTTTTTCGCGCCGACCTGCTTCAACAATTCGCGCACCGCCGTATCGAGTTGCGAATCTTTCTCGGTGTAGGTTTCGCCTACAGGTCTGGTCACCGCAATATCAACGGGGCGCGGATTCAACTCCATATTGCTGCCGTCACTGGCGGTGATTTTGATGAACGGAATGCGCAAGTTTGTGCCGTCAAGCAAGGCAGCGCCGGAGGTGTAAATAATCCAACCCGAAGTCGGTTCGCCGACAACTTTGCCAAGTTTCAAGGCGCGATAACCTTCCGTAAAGTCTTCGGCGTCGGAAAGCGAATGTTGATTGGTAATTAAAATCGTCGGCAATTCCAAAGCCCTCTGACCATTGAGCGTTCGCATAGGCGAGGGCTTCGATTCACGCGGCGTCATGGTGATGTAACCGCGCCGCGCAAAAACATCCAGCGCATAGGCGTTCACAAATCCGCCGTTGTTATTGCGTATGTCTATGACTACGCCTTCACGCGAATGATTCTCTGCATCCAAATCAACATAGAGTTGCGACAAAGAATCCGAAGACATATCGGGCATATGAACATAGCCGAGTTTGCCGCCGCTGGCTTTTTCAACATAGGCGCGATTGGCTGTAACCCAGGCGCGATAGAGCAAGCCTTTCTCTGTGCCCAGGCTGACAGGGCGAACCGCAACTTCGCGTTTATTTGCGCCCTGGGCAGACGATGCGATGGTCAGCATGACACGACGATTGACTTTGTATTCGAGCCATTCATCAAGATTGGTCCGCGCCGTAATCTGCTTGCCATCAATTGCCATCAGGTACTCGCCCGCTTTGATATTTGCAATCGCCGCAGGACCAAGCGTGATGACTTCCGTAACTCGCAAACGCCCGTTGTTTTCGTATTCGCTGCGCTCAAAACGCAAGCCCAATCTTCCGACGGGCGCGGTCTGTGTTCCACCAAATGGCGCAGAGGCTCCCAGGTGAGAAGCGTTCAATTCGCCTACCATCAAATTCAACAAGCGGCGCATTTCGTCGCTACTTCGCGCCCCTGCTATGCGCGGAGCATACTCCTGGCGAACCGCCTCCCAGTTGGCGCCGTGATAATTCGGGTCATAGAAATAATCGCGCATCAAGGTCCAGGCTTGATTGAAAACTTCCAGCTTTTCTTTGGCAAAATCAACGTCAACCTCGGCTGTAACAGCCAGAGGTCGCACTTGACGATTGTCTAAATTGACAACATTGATGCGCCCTTGTTCGAGGTAAAAAACCTCCTTGCCATCAGGCGAAAATTGCGCCTGACTCTTGAAACCGGGGGTGGACGTCAGTTGTCTTGCAACGGCAGGCTCGCGTGAAAGTTCATCCAGCGAATAGGTATAAAAATTTACTTGTCCGGCGGCGCTCGCTACAAACAAGAGTGTCTTTCCATCAGGGCTTACGGTAGGTGCACCCGCATCTATCCCTAAGGGTAACAAGCTCAAGCGCTGGCGTATGCCGTCGAAAACCACTTCAACATTTTTCGTCGCAGGCTTTTTGTCTTCCGACTGGAGGTTCGGCGGTTGCGTGTCCGGCGCAACTTGACCAGGTCTTGGTAGCGTAGCAGGCGGCGCATTGCGCGGGGCGCTGTCTTTGAATAAATCGGTGAATTGATCTTCGCGGAATTTCGGCGTTCGCGGCGTCAAATCAACACGCGCCAGACGGCCCCCTTCCGTGCGTTGCCCTGTATCAAAGAGGATGAAATTACCATCCGGACTCCATGAAATATTATTGCTGTTGACGTTGGCTAAGAAGCTGGCGGGCTTGCCCGTCGCCTCAGCAACAGAGGCAATGTGAATGTTTGTAAAAGCGCGTTCGCCAACACTCATAAAGGCAATCCATTTCCCATCGGGTGACCAGACAAAAGGACGCTCCGCGCCAAATTGCGGACGTTGCAGAAAACCTGTAGCAATGACGCGCTCTTGTTTCGATTCAACATCCATCACGCGAAGTTCACGTGAGCCACGCTCGAAGGCAAGCCATTTTCCATCAGGTGAAAAGCGCGGCGCGGTGTCGGCTTTCGTATCATTGGTCAATTGCGACTCGGCGTTTTTCGTGAAGTCGTAAAGATACAGGTGCGGCGTTTTGTCGCGGTCTGAAATGTAAACCAGCCTTTTGCTATCGGGCGACCAGTTGAGTTTTGACTCTGCGGTTATGGTATTGGTTACTCGTGTGGCATCGCCTCCGTCTTTTGCCGATGCCGCAAAAATTTCGCCGCGGGCGATGAAAGCGACTTTCTTGCCGTCAGGCGAAAGCGCCAATTCTTGAAATTGATTGGCGAGCGTCAGGTGTTCAATGCTTGCTCCTGTTGAAACGCCGCGCCGAGTGATTTTGATTTCGCTTGTCTGGTTGTTTGCAGGGTCAAATTTCCATATGCCGAAATTGCGTTCGAAAACCATCAAGCGACCATCATAAGAGATCACAGGCCACAAGACGCGCCCGTCTTTAAATTGCGTGACCTGTCGCGCTTGCCCTTGAGCGGGTTTCACCCAGATGTTTTGCGCGCCGCTTTTGTCGGAAACATAAAAGAGATTTTTGCCATCGGCGCTCCACATCGGCCAGCCTTCTCTTGCGCCACGGTTTGTGACGCGCTCGTAACTGGACGCTTCGCCTTCGCGCATCAACCAGATTTCGCTTTCGTCGAGATGCGAATGCCCCTTGCGCCACCATTGCCCTGATGAATTGCCGCGCGCCGTAAAAGCGAGTGTCGCGCCGTCCGGCGAGGGTGCACAGAAGAACTCGCTGACGAAACGGTCTGCCGTCACTTCCATAGACGTGCCGCCTTCGCTGCTGACGCGAAGGACATCATTCATTCCTGAAAGGTCGCGGCTAGCTGAATTGAAATAGATCCATTTGCCATCGCGTGACCAGCCGTTGAGTTGTTCGCCGCTGTCATCAAAAGTCAAACGCTTCAAATCGCCGGTCTCTAACGTGAGAATGTAGATATCGCCGTTGCCTGTGCGATTGGAAACGAAGGCCAGACGACGACCATCGGGCGAATAAATGGGGCGCGATTCGTTCGCCGGATGCGAGACCAGGAGCCGCGCTTCGCCACCGCTAACCGGCACCGTCCAGATGTCGCTGCCCGAGACGAAAGCGACTTCCAAACGATCCGGCGAAATCGCTGGCTCGGCAAACGATGGCAGAGCGTCAACTGTTGCGGTGTTGGCGATCTGCATCGCCGTGCCTGTGGAATCGTTGGCACTCGCCTGAGTGTGCGCAAGCAAAGAGAGAGAGGTGAGCGAAAGGGCTAGAGCCAGGCAAGAAAGTTTTTTGAGATGATTCATACAAATCTCCATGAAAAAAGTCAGCCGGGTTTGGGAGTAAAAAATCTTGAGCGAGATAGATTACCATCGGCAGACGAAAAGAGCCACTTGGCAAATTGAGGAAAACTTGACAATGAAAACAGCGGTTGGCTATAGTCTGTGCGTTGTTCTTTTATAAAGTTGGGAGGTCGTTCAATGGTAGGACTGCGGTCTCTGGATCCGTATATCGGGGTTCGACTCCCTGCCTCCCAGTGCATCATACGGGCCGGATTTTTTATCCGGTCCTTTTTCATTTTTATCATCGGCTTGATTCTATTTTTATACTCCTCATTGAGGAAGGTTTGAGTTTCACACCAATATTTAAGGCGCGAAATATCAACGATAATCAATGGACATCCTATTAGAGAACGCGTCGCTTTCTTTTTGAGCATCTTTCTCTTGTATTGACTGTAGCTTTACCTCGCCATAAACAGGCAAGAAGCTGAAGTGACACGATGCCAAGAAGAATGCCCCTGATGCCAGAGTATATGATTTAGCACAGTAAACAACAGGCGCTTTCAGGCGTCTGGATTGAGAGGAGCAGCCATGATCGAACGACGAAATATTCTTAAGGGTGCCGGAGCGGCGCTCACCACAGCACTCTTTACGGGTCGCGTGAAAGGTGCTAACGACCGTATAGCCATAGGCTTCATAGGGCTCGGGGCAATGGGTTCGAGCAACCTTGGCCACGTCCTGAAGTTGTCTAATGTCCAGCCGGTGGCGGTTTGTGATGTTTACCAGCCGACGCTGGAAAAAGCGGTAGCCGCCGCTAGCAAAGGCGGTCATACAGTGAAGGCGATAAAAGATTTCAGGGAAATCATCGCCGACAAAACGATTGATGCGGTTTGCATCTCTACGCCAGATCACTGGCACGCCTATATGACCGTCGAAGCCTGTAAAGCTGGCAAGGATGTCTTTGTCGAAAAACCCGCCTCCGTCTATGTCGAGGAAGGACAGAAGATGGTGCAGGCGGCGCGCAAATATAATCGTGTCGTGCAGGCTGGCACCATGCAACGCTCTGGTGGTTATTTCAAAAAGGCAGCCGAGATTGTGCAAAGCGGCATAATCGGCGACGTGACGTTTTGCCATACCTGGCAAACCGGGGCAGCCAACAAGAAAGGCTTTGGCAGACCTGCGGACGGGCCAGTTCCTGCCGGTCTCGATTGGGACATGTGGCTGGGACCAGCCGCCAAGGTGCCCTTTAATCTCAACCGTTGGGGCGTCGGAGTGCAGACGTTTCCGACGTTCCGTTACTTTTGGGATTATGCGGGCGGCGCGATGACAGACTGGGGGGTGCACCTCATTGATCCCATCCATCAGTGCTTTGGCGAGCCGATGCCAACAGCAGTTTCAGCGATGGGCGGCAAGCTCTATGTGGATGACAACCGGGAAACGCCCGACACCATGATGGCGACATTTCACTATCCGAAATTCCTGCTCACTTATGAAAGCCGCACAGCCAATCCGATGCCCATGTTCGGTCAGGGGGCGGCGACCTCAATTCATGGGACAGAGGGGACGATCATCGTCAAACGCGGCGGTTGCTATGTGATTCCCAACGAGAAATCTCAAATCACTGCGGTGACATACGAGAAGGATCAAGCGATGAACGACATGAATGTGCCGCATTGGAAAAATTTCATCGAATGTATCAAGACGCGTTCACGGCCCATAAGCGACATCGAAACGTGCGTGAGATCTTCGACCGCCTGCATACTGGCGAACCTCTCCCTGCGCCACAAGAGTTGGCTCGACTGGGATGAGACAAACTGGACGGTTCGACAGAAGGCTGTGAAACCGTTCCTGAAGGCGAAGTATCGTGCGCCTTGGAAACTTGAGGTTTAGGCCAAGGCTTCCCGGCTAAAACGAATTGAACGGCTAAACCGTGAAGTAAAGAGGCGGACTCGCGTGGTAGGAGTGTTGAAACGATTGCCTGATGCCTGAGACGCAAGTTCGAGCCCTTGATACTGATGAAGCGTTTTGATGTGCGACATGAGAGCGCAGAATTTCACGCAACCTGGACTGATGAAACAAGGTCGTCAAAGTAGCTGTCAAAAATGAAAAGTGATGTCGCTAGATTTCCTCACGCCGTGCTGCGGCTCGCTTAAACATGTAATATAGGAATCCTAAATGTAGTGTAGACTGTCGAGTCTGCGGTTGACTGAAACAAACAGCCACTTGCTTTCCAGTTCGTTCTCAGCGTAAGACTTGTGCAAACTGGACAGTCTACGCTACCCTCTCTGCTCTCCCTGATGGATTCAGGAAAGCTATAGAGCAGTTTGCAAATGTATTAACTGACATCGAGTTTAGAAGCGGTTTGTGACCGCTGGCCGGAGGTCAATGAGTTCCTCTAAACCTCATGAAATCAAAACGCAAACCGGTTGAGCGCTTCGGCTGCTTAACCGCAGACACGCCGCTTTTCATCTGTAAATAAAATCTGCACGTCTGCTTGACCATCTCAAGGCACTTTGGTAAAAAAAATGATTGTTTTGAGGGTATATTTATTATGTTTGTTTTAAGTAAGGGAAAATCTACAGGTAAAATAGTTCATAGTCTTAGTGATAACGGAGTCATCATAAGCACTACGCATTATTCGGTTGAAGAATGTAACCAAGGAATGCACTATCATGAAAATCCGCACATTTGTTTTCTACTACAAGGCGAAGATATAGAAAGCCGCAATAATCTTTCCTATCAGCGAAAAACCGGAGACATTTACTTTTATTATGCCGGAGAAACCCATGCTTCAATTTCCCGTAAACGTATTTCAAAAAATACCAATATTGAATTTGGAAAAACTTTTCTTGGAAAATATGAATTTTCAGAATCTCAGATTGACAGGGCTGTAAAAGACAATTTGGAGGCAAAGTTCCTGATCTTAAAAATGCAGCAAGAAATGTTAATTGATGATAATTGTAGTCAACTTACTATTGAAACGCTTTTACTGAATTTAATTAATTATTCAAAAAAATCATCTCACCAATCTCCTCCGAAATGGGTCCAACTTGTAGATGATTTGCTAAATGATAAATGGAACCAGCAAATAACTTTACAAGAACTTTCAATGGCTACTGAAAAGCACCCGATCACCATTTCAAAACACTTCAGAAAATACTTCTCCTGCACGTTAGGAGAATATCTGCGAAAACTAAAAATCGATAAAAGTATTCCACTGATCAAAAACTCCCGGATGTCGCTTACCGAAATCGCGCTTCATTGCGGCTTTGCCGACCAAAGTCATTTCACCAGAAACTTCAAGCAAATGACCGGCTTCTCCCCAAAAGAATTTCGCAATATCTAAATTTCTCAGCAGGCTAATCTCATTCTATTTTTTAAGCTTTCGATCAATATACTTGCTCTTAGAATTTTAAGGGGAGAAATATCTATGGGTATAAATTTTATTCGATCGAATCGTTTTTTACTGCTATTTGCGTTGTGCTTGCTTTGCGTGCAAGTTAGTGCGGCACAGACTCCGAGCGCTAAAAAACTTGCTGCAAAAGTTGACGAATATATGAATGCCGCCGTCAAATTCGAGAAATTCAACGGCAGGATTCTCATTGCGCGGGCCGGTTCGCCCATCGTAAGCCGTAGCTACGGGATGGCAAACTATGAATTGAAGGTGCCGAACACCCCCAAGACGGTTTTCCAACTCGGTTCGGTTAGCAAGCAATTTACCGCTATGGCGATCATGCAATTGCAGGAGCGCGGGAAATTGAAGGTCAATGATTCGATTTGCAAGTATCTGGAAGACTGTCCGGCGGCGTGGCAGCCCATTACGATTCGTAATCTTTTGACGCATACTTCCGGCATTATAGGCTTCTCAACTCTTCCCGATTGGGATGACAGGATTTCCGTGTCGCCTTACACCCGCACCGGATTCGTGAAGGAGTTCCGCGATTTACCACTGCAATTTGTGCCGGGCGAGAAATTCCAATACAGCAATTCCGGGTATTATTTGCTTGGCTTGATTATCGAACGCACAGCGGGCAAGTCATATCGGGAGTTTTTGAGCGAGAACATTTTCGTGCCGTTAGGGATGAAAAGCTCCAACTACAATGAACACCCCACGCTCGTCCCGAACCGTGCCACCGGTTACTATTGGGAATTAGATTCATTTATCAGCGCACCAAATGAGAATTTGGCGCTTAGCTTCGCATCAAGTGGAATCTATTCGACTACGGAAGATTTGCTGCTATGGGACCAGGCTCTTTATACCGAAAAACTCGTCTCTCGTAAATCGCTGGATGAAATCTTTACCCCATTCCGTGAGGAGCACGGTTACGGCTGGATAATTAACAAAAAGTTTGACCGGAAGATGATAAGTCATGCCGGCAGACACAACGGTTATAAAGCCTACATCGCCCGCTTTCCTTCCGAGCGGGTGACGGTCCTCGTTCAAGGCAATAACGACAGAGCAAATGCGACAAGGACCGGGACGAATCTCGCCGCAATTGTCTTCGGCGCTCCCTACACGGTGCCTGTAGAGCAAGGTTCGGATATGCTGTTGGCAGCCATCGCGGATAAAGGTATCGATGCTGCCGTGCGGCAATACCGTGAATTAAAACGCACCCTACCGAAAAAGTATAATTTTAATGAACCGGAGCGGGCACTAAATGTTCTAGGCTATGGTTTGATCAGACAGCGAAAGATGAAAGAGGCAATCGGAGTTTTCAAATTGAACGTCGAGATGTTTCCGAAATCGGCTAACCCCTATGATAGTTTGGGCGAAGCCTATTTGCTGACTGGGGACAAAGAACTTGCTATCGAGAACTATAAAAAGTCGCTGGAACTTGAGCCGCAAAATTCAAATGCCGTAGATATGCTAAAGAAGTTACGAGAAAATAAATAACAGATTTGAGAATGGAAAAAGGATGGCATCCGGGTACCAACCCACGATCATCTGCCTGAAGAAGTGCGCAAGCAAATATAACGTAATGTGCAGCCATCAGCCGCCATCATTGATTCGCAATCGGTGAAGACGACCGAAAAAGGGGGCTTCAGGGTTACGATGGCGCAAAGAAGATCGGTGGGCGTAAGCAGCACATAGTAGTTAGGAACTCTCGTTGAGTAATGAAAGTTTTGGGTTGCTTACTCTGGTTCCGTTATTCGGAGTTCAATTCCCTGTCTCCCAGCCATTTCTCTTGCAACGATTTACAAATTTTAATTTCTGCGCTCGCTCTTCTCGCGTAACCGTAATGTGTTGTCGAAGGCGATGTCGGCGTAGCTAATCAGTGTGATCTTGCGGCGGGCAATAACCTCTTTTACTTTTCCGCTGATGAAGGCATTGGTTACGCCAGCGCGGTCGGCGGCGACGTTCTCGTACCCCTTGTGGCCGACATTGCGCATCTCCGGCGTATCAAATGCCGGGTGTTCGACGATAAGCCATTGACCGGGCTGAAGTTTCTCCACCAAATCAACTAGCGCCTTCTCTCTTTGATCGCTGGTAAACGTGCTGGAGCCAAAGGTTCCGGCAAATTTCAGCCCGACGTCCTCCATCCGCAGCCCATATTCCTTCGCAAGCCGCTCAGTCAGCGCCTGCAGTTCAGGTGTTGCGCGGGCGGCGAACATGTGCGACGACAGATGGCTCACCCGCTTGCCTAGTTGGCGCTGTAGAGTCTCGATCTGCGCCCGCAACTCGCGTTCGACCTCCTCTAGCTTTGGGGTCGCATCAACGAAACCCGTGCCGGGCGGGAAGTCCGATCGCTGTTTTGTCATCGGGCGGAAGTAACCATCCGCATCAACCAGGCTTGGTGCGTGCGTCAGTGGCCGCCACTTGATGCGCTCCCACTCGCTGGTGAGGGTGAGGTGGACACCGACGTCAAGGTTCGGATTCTCCTTGAGCAGGCGCACGGCATCCAGAAACCAGGGACCGGGAACGATCACCTCAACCGATTTAACGATCCCCTCCTTATGTGACTTGATGCAAGCCTCGTTGACCGCCTGGGCAACGCCCATATCATCAGCACGAACGAGAAGGCGTATTTCGCCGTCCCGTGCCGGTTCCTGCCGGGCAGAAACGGGTGAAAAGACAGAGACCAGGAGAAGAGATTGGAGTATGAAACTTCGCATCGTGTATACCTTTCATGGCAAGTGAAGTGGCTACCCAGCATGAGCGGATTCTGTCAATTCTGCAAGTAAAGGAATAGTGTCTGAATATTGTGTAGTTACTGAGTAAGCCGTAAAGCAAGCAAAGAACCCGCGAAGCGGGTGACAGCATCTAGCCCAGTCCGTAAGGGCTGGGACACAGCAAGGAAAGCTTTTTCTAGCCCGCGTATGCGGGCGATAGATCAATTGATGAAAATCTATCGCCCGCATACGCGGGCTAAGAAAATCGAATTTAATTCATACCCCGCGCTGACGCACGGGGCTAAATGCTTACGCCCGCTTTCGCGGGCTAAGAGAGCAACACACCATTCACCCACTACCAGATTTTTTAGCAACTTACACTACACAGTAGTTAAGAAAAATTACTTGAGTAGTGAATACACGCATACTTCGATTTGCCCCAAATTCGAAGTGAATGCTCTACCAACAATTTCGAGTCTTAAATGAACCTGAAACCGATTTCGGGAGGAGAGAACATGAAAAAACAACGATTTCTAGTCGTAGTCGTATTCCTGGCAGTTCTAGCTGCTGGTTTGGGACATTCCGTTATGGCAGCGCCTTCGGACAATGAGGGACCTGTCGCCACTGCGAAAGCAACCGCCTCACAGATAGATTGGCAACCAAAGGTCAAATATTCAGCGATCGTGCTGACGGTTTCGACGCCGGACGGCTCTGTACTTCGCACAGAGTTTGCGGCGGGTGTCGCACCTTCCTTTAGGAGTACCGACGAAAAAGGCAGCAGACTGCCAGACGGCACCTATCAGTACGAGATGCGAGTCGTTCCGGTCTTCGACTCTGGTGTGCGCGAAACGCTTGTCGCAGCGCGTAAAAATGGCAACAGTGACGAAGTAGAGCGAGACCTGAAAAGCCGAGGACTGTTGCCTAAAGAAGAGGTCGTGCAGTCAGGAGCCTTCTCAATTAAAGGAGGAGCTTTCGTGATGGGCGGAGAAAAGGAAGCCACCCAAAAGATAGGCTCCAACGATACATCCGTTCAAGAGAGTGAAGTTCTCGCCGCTCATTCGCAACTCCGACCTTTCACAGGTCTGTTGCGCCCTGTCTCGACACCCTTCTTGAAAACCTCTCCTTATGCGCTCACTCGTTCTACGACCAGAGGGGCTGTTGTCACGCCAAGTGTTCGCGCGATGGCAACCAGTGCTGCCGTCCGCTTCTTTGATCAAGTCATCCCGGACGACCTGATCGTTCAAGGCTCGGCTTGTGTTGGGTTGGACTGTGTCAATAATGAATCGTTCGGCTTTGACACCATACGGCTCAAAGAGAACAACCTGCGAATCAAATTCGAGGACACTTCGGTAAGCCCCTTCCCTACCAATGACTGGCAACTGACAGCCAACGATTCGGCTAGCGGCGGCGCAAGCAAATTCTCGATTGAAGATATTACCGGCGCAAGAGTGCCATTTACGGTTACCGCCGGAGCGGCAACCAATTCCATCTTCGTTGATTCAACCGGGCGCGTCGGATTGCGTACCTCCACGCCTGTGCTGGATGTCCATGTCAACACCGCCAATACCCCTGCCATGCGTCTGGAACAGAATTCTTCCGGCGGTTTTACAGCGCAGACCTGGGATGTAGGGGCCAACGAAGCCAACTTCTTCGTCCGCGATGTCACTAGCGGCTCGCGCCTCCCGTTCAGAATTC